>NZ_JBZSYN010000051.1:0-31291 GCF_058622915.1 Thermohalobaculum sp.
GCCAGAGAAGTTCCGCGTCTCCGCCAGATGGCGTGCGGCGCCAAGCAGCATTGTGGTGTGTCCGTCGTGGCCGCAGGCGTGCATCACGCCGGCGTTCTCGGAGGCATAGTCCGCGCCGGTCGCCTCGGTGATCGGCAGCGCGTCCATGTCGGCGCGCAGCATGATCGCGGGACCGGTCCTGCCGTCGCGGCCATGCAGCACGCCGACGACCCCGGTGCCGCCGATCCCGGTCTCGACCGCGTCGAGACCGAATTCGGCGAGACGTTCGGCCACGATCCGAGCGGTGCGGTGCTCTGCATAGCCCAGCTCGGGATGGCGGTGCAGGTCCTGACGCCATTCGGACAGTTCGCCGGCGCGCGCGGCGATCGAGTTCGGGATCGGTTTCATGGAGTCCCTTCCTGGAAGTCGAGGGCCGCTGCCCGCCTCAGGAGGTCGGCGGCCTCGGGCGTGTAATCGTCGCCGTCGCGAAGATGGCGCGCGCCCTGGTGGAGGACGAGCGGCGGTAGAAGCCGGAACGGAGCCTTCGCGCCCTTGCGCGCCCGGACAATGACGCGATTCGCGGCGCGCCCCGCGCGCGGCGCCAGCGGCCTGAGCGCGACCGCACCGCAGCGCCCGTCGAGCAGGCCCAGGAGCGCGGGCGCGCGGTCGACCCTGTGGATCACCGTCAACCAGCCGCCCGGCTTCAGTCGCCGCAGCGCAGCCGTGACCCAGTCAGCAAGCGATGCGCCCGATTCGCGGTGTGCCCGGTCGCGGCCCGAGACGGCGGACGGGACGCTCGCCTGCGCCTGATAGGGCGGGTTCAGCATCACGTGATCGAAGCAGAGCTGTCGAAGTGCCTCCGGGCACTGCATCAGGTCGCCTTCGTGAAGGGTTGCCTCCGCCCCGTTCAGAGCTGCGTTGCGGCGGGCAAGATCGAGGTACGCGCGCTGGATCTCGAGCCCGTGCATCTCGAGGCCCGTGACCCGGGCCATGAGACAGAACATTGCCGCCCCGGCGCCGCATCCAAGGTCGAGCACAAGATCGCCCGAACGCGCCGGCACCGCCGCGGCCAGGAGCACCGGATCGGTTGCTGCTCGGTAGCCCTGTACGGGTTGCACGAGCCGGACGCGCCCGGCCAGCAGCCCATCCTCGCGCACGGCCCCGACCGAGGGCGGTCCTGCGCTTTCGGCGGTCAGAGCCATCGCTCGCCGTCGAAGGGCTCGACGCCGTTGTCGCGCAGGATTGTCCGCGCGCGGTAGAGGTCCTCGCGCCGCACCATCAGGCGGCGTGGCAGGATGCCGAGGCTGCCTTCCATAATGCTCATATTTACGTCGAACACGAAGCAGTCTATATCCTCCGCGTCCAGCAGCGCCTTGGCGTAGGGCACGAGAGTAGGGTCGGTGGTGCGCAGAAGTTCCTCCATCGACCAACAAGTAGGCGATCCGGCCCGCCAGGTCGAGCGGCGCGCGCGAGCCCTTCCGTGAGGGAGCCCACCATCCCATGACAGTCGACGCCATCGGGAGCAGCGCCACGGCGGCGTCCGGCGCCTCGGGACCGTTCGACCGGCTCGTCGGATTGGTCGCCGAGGACCTTGCCCGGGTCAATGTGCTGATCCGGGAGCGGATGGCCTCGCAGCACGCTCCGCGCATTCCCGAGATATCCTCCCACCTGATCGAGGCCGGGGGCAAGCGGCTGCGGCCGATCCTCACCCTGGCGGCCAGCCGTCTGTGCGGCTATCACGGCAGCGACCACGTCAAGCTGGCGGCGGCGGTCGAGTTCATCCATACCGCGACACTCTTGCATGACGACGTGATCGACGAGAGCCGGCAGCGTCGCGGCCGGGCCACCGCCAACCTGCTGTGGGACAACAAGTCGAGCGTGCTGGTCGGCGACTACCTGTTCGCCCGCGCCTTCCAGCTGATGGTGGAGACCGGCTCGATCCGGGTGCTCCGGATCCTCTCGGACGCCTCGGCCGTGATCGCCGAAGGCGAGGTGCTGCAGCTCGCGACCGCCCATGACCTCGCCACCGATCTTGCGCGCTATGACCAGGTCATCCAGGGCAAGACGGCCGCGCTGTTCGCGGCCGCAACCGAGGTGGGCGGGGTCATCTCCGGCATCGACGACGAGGGCATCGAGGCACTGCGGACCTTTGGCGACGGGCTCGGCATGGCCTTCCAGCTCACCGACGACCTGCTGGACTATGGCGGCACCTCGGCCACGCTCGGCAAGAACATCGGCGACGACTTTCGCGAGGGCAAGGTGACGCTGCCGCTGATCCTTGCGTATCGGCGCGCGGACGAGGCGGCGCGGTCCTTCTGGTGGCGCACGGTGGTGCGCGGCGAGCAGGAGCCGGGAGACCTCGAGCAGGCGCTCGCCTATCTCGAGGAAACCGGCGCGCTCGGCGAAACCCAGCAGGTCGCGCGGCGTCATGCCGACCGGGCGCTTGCGGCGCTTTCGGTCTTCCCGCGCGATCCGGTGCGCACCGCGCTCGAGGACATCGCCGAATTCGTGGTAGCCCGCACGGTCTGAGAGGCGTCCGCGCCGGTCACGTCTTCGTGCGCGGGATGACCGCGACATGGGACCCTCGAGAGCCGGCGTGACTGGTCCCATCGGGGGCCTGCGTCGGAACCGACATGTCCGGCCCGACCCCGGCCGCCGCTTTCGCGCAAGAATCATGTTCCGTTTGCGACAGGCGTGTTCGCTTTGAAGCCGGACGGCCTCGCCCGCCGTCACGATACTCCGGCTGATTCGATGCCGCGAACAAGTCAGGGATGCCAGCCATGACTCTTCACCCGAGCGACCTGTCCGCCGTGACGCTGCCGGTGGCGACCGCGCGCGGGTTGCCCAACCCGTTCTACACCGACGCGACGCTGTTCGAGGAGGAAAAGCGGCGCGTGTTCTTCCGCAACTGGGCCGGCATCGGCTTTGCCGCGGACGTGCCCGAGCCGGGCGACGCGCTGCCGCTGAGCTTCCTCGGCCAGCCGCTCCTGATGCTGCGCGACCGCGAGGGCACGCTCAGGGTGTTCTTCAACGTCTGCCGGCATCGCGGCATGATCCTGGTGGACAAGCCGGGCAAGATCCAGCGGGCCATCCGCTGCCCCTATCACTCGTGGTGCTACGAGCTCGACGGCCGGCTGCGCACGACGCCGCATGTCGGCGGCCCCGGCACCAACCGGCACGACGCGATCCATCGCGAGGAGCTGGGGCTGGTCGAGGTGCGCAGCCACGAGTGGCTGGGCGTGGTCTTCGTCAACATCGACGGCCAGGCGCCCGCCTTCGAGGACTACGCCGCCGGGGTCCGGGCGCGCTGGGCCGAGTTCGACCGCCCGTTGCACTTCGCCCCCGACGGCGGCTTCACGCTCGAGGTCGCCTGCAACTGGAAGCTCGCGGTCGAGAACTATTGCGAGAGCTATCACCTGCCCTGGGTGCATCCGGGGCTGAACAGCTATTCGCGGCTCGAGGACCACTACCACATCGAGACCGCCGGCGCCTTCTCCGGCCAGGGCACGCGCGTCTACCGGCCCATGCTGGCCCAGGACGGCCGGCGCTTCCCCGAGTTCGCCGGGCTCACGGAGCAATGGCGCGAGGGGGCAGAGTACATCTCGCTCTACCCCAACGTGCTGCTCGGGGTGCACAAGGACCACACCTTCGCCATCGTGCTCGAGCCGGCCGGCGTCGAGCGGACGCTGGAGCGGGTGGCGATCTTCTACACCGATCCGGCGGTGCTGGGCGAGGACTGGCGCGCCATGCGCGAGCGCAACACGGCGATGTGGAAGGACGTCTTCCAGGAGGACGTGTTCGTCGTCGAGGGCATGCAGAAGGGCCGCCATGCCGACGGTTTCGACGGCGGCCGCTTCTCGCCGGTGATGGACAGCCCGACGCACCTTTTCCACGCCTGGGTCGCGGGCCACATGGCGGCGTGAGCGCCGCGACCACAGGCAGGCGAGGGCCCCGTGCAGACGCCGAAAACGACCGGCAGCAAGGGTGTGCACATTACACATCTGTATAAACCATTGATTTTGCACGATTTGCAAAATGTGCACGGCCGCGCGGCCCTGTGGGGCGGCCGCGGTGGGACGGCCTAGGATATCGAGGATGCAGGCAGCCACGCCCCCCGGCCGCATGGACCGCGCCACGCTCGATGCCGCGCTGATCGCCGCGCACGAGCAGGGCGACAAGGCGCGGCTGGTGGCGCTCTACCGCGAGGCGGCCGACCGCGCCGAGGCCGCCGGCGAGACCGATGCCTGCTGCTTCTTTCTCACCCACGCCTATGTCTTCGCGCTGGTCACAGGCGATCCGCAAGCGCCGCGCCTGCATGCCCGGCTGCTGGCCGCGGGCCGCGAGGAGTGAGGCCGCCGCGCCCCCTGACGGAAATCCGACAGCAAGCGACGAGATTGCGCGCGGGGCTGGACGAGCGACCTGCTTTACATGCGGCGGCTGAAACCTGGAGGCACTTTCAATGAACACCCATGCGCGCGTGGTCGTGATCGGTGGCGGCGTCGTCGGCTGCTCGGTGCTCTACCACCTGGCCCGCGAGGGCTGGACCGACTCGGTGCTGATCGAGCGCTCGGAGCTGACCTCGGGATCGACCTGGCACGCGGCGGGCGGCTGCCACACCATCAACTCGGACCCCAACGTCGCCAAGCTGCAGCAATACACGATCAATCTCTATCGCGAGATCGAGGAGCTGTCGGGCCAGGCCACCGGCTTCCACATGACAGGGGGCGTGATGCTGGCCTCGACGCCCGAGCGGTTCGACTGGCTCAAGGGCGTGGTCGCGAAGGGCCGCTATCTCGGGATCGAGACCGAGATCATCACGCCCGAGAAGGCGCACGAGCTCATGCCGCTGCTCGACCCGGCGCAGTTCGTCGGCGCCGTGCGCACGGTGGTGGACGGGCATCTCGATCCCTCGGGCGTGACCCATGCCTATGCCAAGTCGGCGCGCAAGCTGGGCGCGGCCATCCACACGCACACCATGGTTACCGGGATCCGCCGCCTCGCTTCGGGCGAGTGGGAGGTGGTCACCGACAAGGGCACGATCCGTGCCGAGCACGTGGTCAACGCCGGCGGGCTGTGGGCGCGCGAGGTCGGGCGCATGGTCGGGCTGGAGCTGCCGATCCTGGCCATGGAGCACATGTACCTGATCACCGAGGACATGGAGGAGGTCGCCGAGATCAACCGCACCACCGGCAAGGAGGTCTATCACGCGGTCGATTTCGACGGCGAGCTGTACCTGCGCCAGGAGCGCGGCGGCATGCTGATGGGCACCTACGAGAAGGCGTGCAGGCCCTGGTCCGAGCGGGTCACGCCCTGGGAGTTCGGCCACGAGCTGCTGCCCCCCGATATCGACCGCATCGCGCCGTCGCTGGAAGTGGGCTTCGAGCATTTCCCCGCCTTCCAGAACGCCGGCATCAAGCAGATCATCAACGGCCCGTTCACCTTTGCTCCCGACGGCAACCCGCTGGTCGGCCCGGTGCGCGGGCTGCCCGGCTTCTGGTCGGCCTGCGGCGTCATGGCCGGGTTCAGCCAGGGCGGCGGCGTCGGGCTGGCGCTGTCGAACTGGATGATCCACGGCGATCCGGGCTTCGATGTCTGGGCCATGGACATCGCGCGCTACGGCGACTGGGCGAGCATGGCCTACACCAACCGGAAGGTGCAGGAGAACTACTCGCGCCGCTTCTCGATCAAGTTCCCCAACGAGGAGCTGACCGCGGGCCGGCCCTACAAGACCACGCCGATCTACGACCGGCTCCTGGCCCGGGGCGCACAGATGGGCGATGCCTGGGGCCTTGAGGTGGCGCTGTGGTTCGCGCCCGAGAGCGTGCGCGACGTGTTCTCGTGGCGCCGCTCGACCGACTTCGAGCACATCAAGGCCGAGGTGCGCGCGGTGCGCGAGGGCGTGGGATGCATGGAGATCTCCGGCTTCGCCAAGTTCGCCGTCAAGGGGCCGGGGGCGCGCGACTGGCTCGACCGCATGCTCGCCTGCAGGCTGCCGAAGCCGGGTCGCATGACGCTGGCGCCGATGCTCAAGCACGACGGCAAGCTGATCGGGGACCTCTCGCTCGCCTGCCTCGGCGAGGGCGACTATTTCCTCGCCGGCTCGGGCCAGGCCGAGAGCTTCTACATGCGCTGGTTCGAGCGGCACCTGCCCGAGGACGGCTCGGTGCGGGTCGACAATATCGGGCTGGGGCTGTGCGGCCTGTCGATCGCCGGCCCGAAGGCGCGCGCGGTCATGGAGGCGCTGACCCACGCGGATGTCTCGAAGGAGGCGTTCCGCTTCATGGACATCCGCCGCATGGAGGTCGGCTTCGCCCCCTGCCTGGTCGGCCGCGTCAGCTACACCGGCGATCTGGGCTATGAGATCTGGATGAAGCCCGAATACCAGCGCCACGTGTTCGAGCGCATCCTCGCGGCGGGCGAGGCGTTCGGGTTGCGCCTGTTCGGCACCCGGGCGCTGAACGCGCTGAGGCTGGAGAAGAACTTCGGCGGCTGGGCGCGCGAGTACCGGCCGATCTACGGGCCGGCCGAGGCCGGGCTCGACCGCTTCGTCGCCTACGAAAAGCCGGCCGATTTCATCGGCAAGGCTGCGGCGCTGGCCGAGCGGACCGAGGGCGGCAGGCGCCGCCTGCGCGCCTTCGTCGTGGAGGCCAAGGACGCCGACGTGATCGGCGACGAGGCGATCTGGCTGGGCGACGAGGTTGTCGGCTGGGTTACCTCGGGCGGTTTCGCGCACAACTCCGGCGTCTCGATGGCCCTGGGCTACGTGCGGCGCGAGGTGGCGGATTCGCAAGGCCCGTGGTTCGTGGAACTGCTTGGCGAGAGGCTGCCGGCGCGGTTACAACACGCCCCCATCTGGGATGCGAACGCGGAGAGGATGCGCGGCTGATGCAACGCTACAATGCGCTTCAGGTCCTCTGGGGCGGCCTGACCGGGCAGAAGCACTGGCAGCGCGTCTGGGGCCACCCCGAGCCCAAGACGCATTACGACGTGGTGATCGTCGGCGGCGGCGGGCACGGGCTGGCCACCGCCTATTACCTGGCCAAGGAGCACCGCATCACGCGGGTCGCGGTGCTGGAGAAGGGGTGGCTGGGCGGCGGCAATGTCGGGCGCAACACCACGATCGTGCGCTCGAACTACATGATCGAGGGCAATACCGAGTTCTACGAGCACTCGCTGAAGCTGTGGGAGAACCTGAGCCACGAGCTGAACTACAACGTGATGTTCAGCCAGCGCGCGCATGTGAACCTGGTGTTCAGCCCGGGCCAGCGCGATGCCGCGGCGCGGCGCTACAACATCATGCGGCTCAACGGCATCGACGGCGAGTACTGGGACCGCGACGCGCTGCGCCGGCGCATCCCGCACCTCAATTACGACAACGGCCGCTTCCCGATCCTCGGCGCCTATGTGCAGCCGCGCGCCGGCACCGCGCGGCACGACGCGGTGGCCTGGGGCTATGCCCGCGCCGCCACGGCGCTCGGGGTCGACATCATCCAGGGCTGCGAGGTCACCGGCTTCATCCGCAAGGGCGGGGCACTGATCGGGGTGGAGACCTCGAAGGGCGAGATCTATGCCGACAAGATCGGGCTGTCGGTGGCCGGCAGCAGCTCGCTGGTGGCTCAGAAGGCGGGCCTGGGCAAGCTGCCGATCGAGAGCCACATGCTGCAGGCCTATGTGTCGGAGCCGCTCAAGCCGATCGTCGACCACGTGATCGTGTTCGGCGGCGTGGGGCACTTCTACATCAGCCAGTCCGACAAGGGCGGGCTGGTGTTCGGCGGCGACCTCGACAAGTACAACTCCTACGCCCAGAAGGGCAACCTGCCGGTCTACGAGCACGTGCTGGGCGCCTGCATGCAGGTCCTGCCGTGCCTGGGCCGGGTGCGCATGCTGCGCCAGTGGGCGGGGCTGGTGGACATGTCGATGGACGGCTCGCCCTTCATCACCAGGACCGAGATCCCCGGCCTCTACCTGAATGCCGGCTGGTGCTATGGCGGCTTCAAGGCGACCCCGGCGGCGGGGCACACCTTCGCCCATACCATCGCCACGGACGCGCCGCATTGGGCCAATGCGGGCCTGACGCTCAGCCGCTACCGCGAGGGCCGCCAGATCGACGAGACCGGCCACGGGCCGGTGCCGAAGCTGCACTGAGGGGACCCGATGCTGCGCATTCCCTGCCCGTTCTGCGGCCCCCGCGACCACAGCGAGTTCTCCTACGAGGGCGACGCCACCGTGGCCTACCCCGCCCTCGATGCCTCCGAGGAGGCATGGTTCGAGGCGGTCTTCTTGCGCGACAACCCGCGCGGGCGGCACAGGGAGCTGTGGCACCACGTCCATGGCTGCCGGGCCTTCCTGGTCGTCGAGCGCGACACGCTGACCCACGAGATCGGCGAGGTGCGGCTGGCGCACGGACCGACGGCGGAGGCGCTGAAATGAGCGGCTTCCGGCTCAGCCACGGCGGCCTGATCGACCGCGCCAACCCGCTCGCCTTCACCTGGGACGGGCGGCGCATGCAGGGCTTCGCCGGCGACACGCTGGCCTCGGCGCTGCTCGCCAACGGCCAGCGGGTGCTGGCGCGCAGCTTCAAGTACCACCGCCCGCGCGGCGTCATGTCGGCAGGAGTCGAGGAGGGCGGCGCCACCGTCACGGTCGGCGCCGGTGCGCGCCGCACGCCCAATCTCAGGGCGACCGATGTCGAGCTGATGCAGGGGCTCGCCGCCTTCGGCCAGAACGCCTGGCCCAGCGTGCGCCTCGACTTCGGGCGGCTCAACGACCTGTTCAGCCGCTTCTTCGCTGCGGGCTTCTACTACAAGACCTTCATGGGGCTGGGCGGCGGCACCCGCCAGTGGATGTTCTTCGAGAATTTCATCCGCCGCGCCGCCGGCATGGGCGAGGCCCCGCGCGAGCCCGACCCGGACAGCTACGACATCGTGCACGACTTTTGCGACCTCCTGGTGATCGGCTCCGGCCCCGCCGGGCTGGCGGCGGCGGAGCTGGCCGCGGGCCAGGGCCTCGACGTCATGCTGGTCGAGCAGGACTTCCGGCCGGGCGGCTCGCTGCTGGGCTCGAGCGAGACGGTGGACGGCAAGCCCGCCCCCGACTGGGTGGCCGAGCGCGCCGCCCTCGAGGGCGTCCGCGTCATAACGCGGAGCACCGCCTTCGGGCTTTATGACGGCAACGTGGTCGGCGTCTACGAGCGCGTCACCGGCCATCGCCCCGGCTCCGAGCCGGCGCTGCCGCGCGGCAACCTGCGCATCGTCCGCCCGGCCCGCGTCATCCTGGCCTCGGGCGCGCTGGAGCGCCCGGTCGCCTTCGGCAACAACGATCGCCCCGGCGTCATGCTGGCGCATGCGGCGGCGGCCTATGTCACCCGGTTCGGTGTCGCTCCGGGCCGCCGCGCCGTGATCGCGGGCAACGGCGACAGCGCCTATGCGGACGCCGTCACGCTGGCGCGGGCGGGGATCGCGACCACGCTGCTCGACGCCCGCGAGCCGGCCCCTCCCGAGCTTGTCGAGGCCGCCGCCGCGGCCGGCGTCGAGGTGCATTCGGGCTATGTCCCGGTCGAGGTTCAGGGCCGCAACGCGGTCAGGGGCCTGCAGATCGGCCGCTTCGCCCGCGACGGCCATGTGCGGCCCGAGCGCACGTTGCCCTGCGACATGGTCGGGGTCTCGGGCGGCTGGTCCCCGGCGGTGCACCTGCTCAGCCATCGCGGCGCCAGGCCTGCGTGGAACGCGGAGATGTCGTGCTTCCTGCCGGGGCAGAGTCACGAGGGCGTCGGCGTCGCCGGCTCGGTCGCCGGCGTGTGGCGCACCGCCGAGTGCATCGCGCACGGCCAGGCCGCCGCCGCCGAGGCGGTCAAGGCGCTGACCGGCAAGAAGCCGCGCGCGCCGAAGGCGCCCGGCCCCGGCGGCTGGGCCAACCCGCTCAGGCCGCTGTGGGAGGTGAGGCTGAAGGACCGCAAGCTCAAGTCCTTCGTCGACCCGCACAATGATGTCACCTCCGCGGACCTGCGCCTGGCCGCCCGCGAGGGCTATGACTCGCCCGAGCACATGAAACGCTACACCACGCTGGGCATGGCGCCGGACCAGGGCAAGCTTGGCAACGTGGTCGGCCTGGGGATCCTGGCCGAGGTGCTGGGCCGCTCGGTGCCCGAGACCGGGCTGACCACCTTCCGCCCGCCCTACACGCCCGTGCCGCTCGGCGCCTTCGCCGGTCGCGCCCGCGACAGCCACTGGCAGGCCGAGCGCCTGACGCCGATGCACGGCGCCCAGGCCGAGGGCGGCGCGATGTTCACCGATGCCGGCCTGTGGAAGCGCGCTTGGTATCATCCGGCTGAGCCGGGCGAGGCGCTGGACGACGCCTATGTGCGCGAGGCGCGCGCGGTGCGCGAGTGCGTCGGCATGGTCGACGTCTCGACGCTGGGCAAGATCGCGGTGCAGGGGCCCGACGCCGCCGAGTTCCTCAACCGCGTCTACGTCAACGGCTTCGCCAAGCTGCCGGTGATGAAGTGCCGCTATGGCGTGATGCTGCGCGACGACGGCATCGTGTTCGACGACGGGGTCACCTGGCGGCTGGCCGAGGACGAGTTCATGGCCACCACCACCACCGCGAATGCCGCGGCGGCGATGGCCTGGTTCGAGACCCTGCTGCAGACCCGCTGGCCCGATCTGCGCGTCCATGTCGCCTCGGTCACCGACCAGTGGGCCGGCGTCGCCGTGGCGGGTCCGCAGGCCCGAGCGGCGGTCGAGGCGGCGCTGGCCGAGGGCGACATCTCGAACGAGGCGCTGCCTTTCATGGGCATCGTGCGGTTGCGGCTGAAGGCCGGGGGCGGCGAGATCCCGGTGATGATCGCGCGCATCAGCTTCTCGGGCGAGCGGGCCTTCGAGGTCTATGCCCGCTCGGACCACGGGCCCGCCATGTGGCGCGCCCTGCTCGCGGCGGTGAAGGCGCAGGGCGGCTCAGCCTACGGCATGGAGGCGTTGGGCGCGCTGCGCATCGAGAAGGGCCACGTCACCGGCGCCGAGCTTGATGGGCGGGTGACGCTCGAGGACGCGGGGCTGGGTCGCATGGCCTCGACGCGCAAGCCCTATATCGGCATGGTCCTGAGGAAGCGCCCGGAGCTCGTCCGCGAGGACCGGCCCCGCCTGGCCCATTTCCAGCCGGTGACCGACGGCGAGCGCTTCTCGGTCGGCGCCATCGTCACCGAGTCCGCCAACTATCGCGGCCACGGCATTGGCTGGATCACCGGCGTCACGGCAACGCCGGCGCTGGGCGGTGGCTGGCTCGGGATCGGCTTCGTGCGCGGCGGGCCGGAGGCCTGGGAGGGCAAGACCGTGATCATCGCCGACCCGGTGCGCGGGCGCGATGTGCACGCCCGCGTCGCCAGCCCGCACCAGTACGACCCGAAGGGAGAGCGGATGCATGGTTGAGCGTGCCTCGGCCCTCGATGGCCACACCGAGCCCAGGCGCTTCGGCCTGGTCGACGCGGACGGCCCCGGCATCCGGCTCGCTGAGCGCCGGCTGCAAAGCGCCTGGCTGATCGCCGCCTGGCCTGACCGCCTCGATCGCGCCGGCGCGGTGGCGGCGCAGGCCGCCGGCGTGGATGCCGCGCCGGGCCCCGGCCTCTCGGCCACCGGCGAGGGCGGCACGCTCATGCGCGTCGAGCCGCTGAAATGGCTCATGGTCAGCGAGCGGGAGGTGCCGCGGCCTGCGCTCGAGTCGGACGACGGCACGGTGCTGGATCTGGGCCACGCGCGCACGGTGATCCATGTCTCGGGCCCGCGCGCGGTCGAGCTGATGGCGCGCATGGTGCCGCTCGACCTGCGCCCGGCGCATTTTGCCGAGGGGGCGGTCGCGGCCAGCGTGCTGCACCATGTGGGCGTGACGATCCTGGCGCGCGACGGCGGCTTCGACGTCTTCGCGCTCAGGAGCTTCGGCCTCGCGGTGTGGGAGGCGCTGGCCGATGCCGCGGCCCAGTTCGGCTGCGAGGTCGGCTGACGCCCTGGACCGGCCGCGCCCGACCCGCCTGCGGGCCCGCCCCTCGGTCCGCCTCTCGGCCCGCCCCTGGGCCCGCCCCTGGACCCGCCCCTGGGCCGCTCACTCCCTCGGCGTCTCGCCGCCCGTGGACCTGCTGAACTTGCTGCCCAGCCAGCGGCAGGCGACGTAGAAGACCGGCGTGAAGATCAGGCCGAAGAAGGTCACCCCGAGCATCCCCAAGAACACCGCGGTGCCGAGCGCCTGGCGCATCTCGGCCCCCGCGCCGGTGGCAAACGCCATCGGCAGCACGCCCAGGATGAAGGCAAACGAGGTCATCAGGATCGGCCGCAGCCTCAGCCGCGCGGCGTGCGCGGCCGCCTCGATCGGGGTCATGCCCTGCTCCTGCCCCTGGCGGGCGAACTCGACGATCAGGATGGCGTTCTTCGACGCCAGGCCGACCAGCACGACGAAGCCGATCTGGCTGAGGATGTTGTTGTCCATGCCGCGCAGCGTGATGCCCTCGACCGCCGCGAGCAGGCACATCGGCACGATCAGGATCACCGAGAGCGGCAGCATCCAGCTTTCGTACTGCGCGGCGAGCAGCAGGAAGACGAAGACGGTGGCCAGCCCGAAGACATAGATCGCGGTGTTGCCGGCCAGCTTCTCCTGCAGCGCCAACTCGGTCCACTCGAAGCCGAAGCCCGCGGGCAGCACGCGGTGAGCCAGCTTGGCGGCCGCGTTCAGCGCGTCGCCGGTCGAGACGCCGGGCGCCGCCGAGCCCTGCACGGCGGCCGCCGGGAACAGGTTGTAGTGCGCCACCCGCCAGGGCAGGGTGATGTTCTGGATGCTCGCCACCGCGCCGATCGGGGTCATCTTGCCGCTTTTCGAGCGCGTCTTGAGCTTGAGCAGATCCTCCGGGCGGTTGCGGAACTGCCCGTCGGCCATGGCGGTGACGCGATAGGTGCGGCCGATGAAGTTGAAGTCGTTGACGAAGGTCGAGCCGATATAGACCTCGAGCGCCTCGGCGACCTGGTCGGGCGAGACGCCGATCAGCTCGGCCTTGACCCGGTCGATGTCGAGGTAGAGCGCCGGCGTGTTGGTGTTGAACAGCGTGAAGACGCGGCTGAGCTGCGGCTGCTGGTTGCCCTGGATCATCATCTGGTTGGCCGCCTGCTCGAGCGCCTTCAGCCCCCGCCCGCGCCGGTCCTGCACATACATCTTCCAGCCGCCCGCGGTGCCCACGCCGCGCACCGGCGGGGGCTCGACCAGGAAGATATTTGCATCCTTGATCTGGTAGAGGGTCTTTTGCAGCTCGTCGCGGATCTTGCCGGCGCCCAGGCCGCGCTGCTGGCGCCAGGCGAAGGGCTTGAGCGGCACGAAGATCGCGGCGGAGTTCGGCGCGTTGGTGAAGGTGGCGCCGTCGAGGCCGACGATGGCCACGGTGTTGCGCACCCCCGGGTTCTTCAGGATCAGGTCCGAGGCGCGCCGCGCCACCTTGTCGGTGCGGCTGAGCGACGAGCCGGCCGGCAGCTGGATGACGGTGATCAGGTAGCCCTGGTCCTGCGGCGGGATGAAGCCGGTCGGCGTGGCGTTGAACTCGTGATAGGTTAGCCACAAAAGCCCGGCATAGGCGACCAGCATGATCACCGCGATACGCGTCAGCCGACGCACCAGCCAGCGGTAGCCCTCGGCCAGCCGGTCGAAGCCGGCGTTGAAGAAGCGCCCGCCCGTCCTGAGCGGCCAGGAGACGAGGTAGCGGGTCCAGCCTAGCGCGCCGTGCGGGCGCTCGGGGTCGTGGTGCGCGCGCATGACGAGAGAGGCGATCGCCGGGGAAAGCGTGAGCGAGAGAAACACCGAGATGCCGGTGGCGGTGGCGACCGTCACGGCGAACTGGCGGAAGAACTGGCCGGTGATGCCGGAGAGAAACGCACTGGGGATGAACACGGCCAGCAGCACCAAGCCCGCGGCGAGCAGGGCGGTCGAGACCTCGCGCATGGTCATGCGCGCCGCCTCGCGCGGGCCGTGCCCCTCGCGCAGCGTGCGCTCGACGTTCTCGACCACCACGATGGCGTCATCGACCACGATGCCGATGCACAGCACCAGCCCGAACAGCGTGAGGTTGTTGATGGAAAAGCCCAGCGCCGACATCATGGCGAAGGTCCCGACCAGCGAGACCGGGATCGCGATGATCGGGATGAGCGAGGCGCGCAGGCTCTGCAGGAAGATCACGATGACCAGCACGACGAGGCCCACCGCCTCGCCGATGGTGGTGTAGACGGCGTCGATCGACTGGGCGATGTAGTCCGTGGGGTTGTAGACGACCTTGTACTCGATGCCTGGGGGAAAGCTCTTGGACAGCTCGTCCATCTTCTTGAGCACAGCATCGGCGGTCTGCAGCGCGTTCGAGCCTGGGCGCTGGAAGATGCCGATGGGCAGGGCGACGTTGTCGCCGAGATAGCCGTTCACCGAGTAGTCCTGGGCGCCGAGTTCGACATGGCCGATGTCGCGCACGCGCACGAGGCCGCCGTCCTTGCCGGTGGCGACCACGATGTTGGCGAACTGCTCGGGGTCCGTGAGCCGGCCCTGGGTCTGGACCTGCAGCTCGTAGGCCGCGGGGTTGGGCACCGGTGGCTGGTCGATGATGCCCGAGGCGACCTGGACGTTGTTGGCGCGCAGCGCCGCGATCACGTCGCCCGCCGTCAGGTTGCGCGCGGCGACGAGCTCGGGGTCGAGCCAGATGCGCATGGAATAGGCGCGCTCGGCGAACACGGTGGCCCGGCCCACCCCGTCGATCCGGGCCAGCTGGTCCACGACCTGGGTCTTGGCATAGTTCGAGATGTAGAGCTGGTCGCGGCTGCCGTCGGGCGACAGCATGTGGATGACCATCATCAGGTCGGGCGAGGCCTTCTGGACGCTGACGCCGAGATTGCGCACCTCGGAGGGCAGGCGCGGCAGGGCGCTGTTGACGCGGTTCTGCACCAGCACCTCGGCCGCCTCGATGTTGGTGCCGAGCTTGAAGGTGACCGCGATGTTGGTGTTACCGTCGCCGGTGGACTGGCTGAGCATGTAGAGCATGCCCTCGACGCCGTTGATCTCCTGCTCGATCGGCGTGGCGACGGTATCGGCCACCACCTCGGCCGAGGCGCCGGGATAGTTGGCGCTGACCCGGATCGTCGGGGGGGCGATCTCGGGGTACTGGGTGACCGGCAGGCTGAAGTAGGAGACGCTCCCGACCAGCGTCAGGAGGATCGCGATGACGGTCGCGAAGATCGGCCGGTCGATGAAGAAGAGCGAGAAGCGCACCGGCTCACTTCGCCTCGAGCTTGAGGGTCACCTCGTTGGGCGTGACCTTGCTGCCGGGCCGGGCGCGCTGCAAACCGGCGACGATGACGCGCTCGTCGGGCTTGAGGCCGCCCTTGATGACGCGCAGCCCGCGGTAGATCTCGCCGAGCTTGACGGCCTGGACCGAGACCTTGCCCTGAGCGTCGACCAGGTAGACGATCTTGCGCGCCTGGTCCGAGAGCACCGCCTTGTCGGGGATCAGCAAGGCCTGGAACGGCTTGGAGGCGGGCAGGCGCAGGCGCCCGAACATCCCGGGCACGATGAACTCGGCGGGATTCTTCACCACGGCGCGCGCCACGATGGTGCCGGAGTTCGGGTCGATCTGGCTGTCGAGGAAGTCGAGCGTGCCATCGTGCACGAACTTCTGCTCGTCCATCAGCTGGATCGCCACCTTGATCGGCGAAGCCGGGCCGCCCGTTGCGTCCGACCTCGCGTGCAGCCGCGAGTAGCGCAGGTAGTCGGCCTCGGAGATGGAGAAGACGAAGTAGATGGGGTCGAGCGAGACGATGGTCGAGAGCAGCGTCGCGTTGGCGTCGCCGCCGACGATCAGGTTTCCCGGGTCGACCTTCCGGCTCGACATCCGGCCGCGGAACGGCGCGCGGATCTCAGTGAAGTCGAGGTTGAGCTGCGCCTGGCGCAGCTCGGCCTGGGCCACCGAGAGATTGGCCTCGGCCCCGGCCAGGGTGGCGGTGGCGCGGTCGACTTCCTGAGCGGTGCCGACATTGCGCTGGGCGAGCGTCTGGGCGCGCTTGAGCTCGATCGAGTCGAGCAGCCGCGTGGCCTCGGCCGACTTGACGTTGGCCTCGGCCCGGGCCTCCTCGGCGCGGAAGGTGCGCTGGTCGATGGTGAACAGGAGCGTGTTGGCGTCGACCACCTGGCCGTCGTCGAAATGGACCTTGTCGAGGTAGCCGGAGACGCGCGAGCGGATGTCGACGTGCTGCACCGCCTCAAAGCGGCCGGTAAAGACATCGTATTCGGTGACCTCGTGCATGAGCGGCTTGGCCACGTCGACCGGCGGCGGGCCTTTCTGCTGCGCCTGGGCCGCGCCCAGACTCATTGCCACCGCGCCGGCCAGGGCCACGATCGGCCCGAGGGCCCGACGGAGGAGACGCCGATGCTGCACGAGAAGATTCCCGAACCCTTAAATCCCGGGGCAATCTAGCAGTGCGCCGGGCGGGATCAAGTCGGGACTGTGCGCCGGCGCCGTGCGGCCGGGCAAAGATCACGGGGGCCGGCCGGGGATGCCAGGTGGCGGCCTGGGCGCGCAGCAGGGCGGTTGCGTCACGGGGCGCCGCGGTCGGGCGGCCCGCCGGCGCTGCCCAGCAGGGTCTCCTCCAGCGGCAGCAGGCGGCGCAGGGCCCGCAGGACACCGTAGAAATCGCCGCGCTCGAGCAGCGCGGCGGCCAGCTCCAGTTGCTCGCTGCCCTCGATGTCCGCGAGCGCGTCGCGCAGCTCGGCGATTCCTTGCGCCAGCCGGATGCCGGCCTGGCCTGCGTCGGCCTCGCCGGTGACGGCCAGCTGGGCGACGTAGCAGATGCGTTTGACCGGCGTGTCGATCTCGTGCGGCTGCAGCGCCGTCCTGAGCCGCAGAACGTGGACGTTCGGCGTCTTGATGATCAGCCGCGCGGCGCGGTCGCCGTTCTGGATCACGACGCCGTTGACGAGGATCTCCTCGTGAGCGCGCAGCTTGAGGACCAGCCCCGGCATCGGCGCCTATCGCGGGCGCCCGGACGGGTGCGCCCGGTGCCAACGGGGGCCGGCGGTCCGGGGCCGGCTGGGGGATTGTTTCATCGCGCCACTCCGTTCTCGCCGGCTCGGTCTGCCGGCGGCGCGCCGGCTAGGTTCGGCGGGCATGGGAGCCGGCCGAAAGCGGGTCCTGCGACCCCGCTGCGCCGCATGCGGGCCTCGTGTGCCGGGATTGCCGGCCGCCGGAGATGGAACAGCAAAAAGTCTAAGCGGCGGTAAAGCCGCCGGCATTTCGGGCGCGATCGTCCCGGGCTTGCGGAAATGGGCAAGGAGAACTGGACAAATCCCCACCGCCGATACCATCTTGAGCGCAGGAGGATGCATTGGATGACACTTCGCTACATGGTCGGCACGCGGGTCGGCAGCCACTCGTCGAGCGTTATGGTGGAAGCGGAGGATGCCCTCGTCGCGGCCCTGAAGGTCAAGTGTCAGAACCCCGCGGCGGCGATCACTTATGTGCGCAAGAGCAATGCGCGGGGCGATCAGCGCCACCCGCACCCGCCGGTCGCGCAGACCTCCGCCTGAGCCGGCGCCCCGGGACGCCCCGGCCAGCGTCGGAAGCCGCTCGGGACCCGGGCTTGCGAGCGCGCAGTCGGTGCGCCCAGGGGGGATTCCCCTCAGGCGGCGCCGGCCGTGACGGGAGATGGCGATGGCACGCGAGGGCGCACTCGAGACAGGGTTCAACGGGCTGGCGGCGGCGCAGCCGGCGCTGCCCGCGGCGTGGTATCACGACCCGGCGCACCACGCCCGCGAGCTCGCGGCGATCTGGCGGCAAAGCTGGCTCTATCTGTGCCGGGGCGACACTATCGCCGGGCCGCGTGCCTTTCGCAGCTTCACCGTCGCGGGGCAGGAGATCGTGCTCGTGCGCGGCGAGGACGGCGCGCTGAGGGGCTATTACAACACCTGCCGGCACCGCGGATCGATTCTGTGCACCGAAGCCCAGGGGCGGCTCGCGCGCGGGCTGATCGTGTGCCCCTATCACCGCTGGGCCTACGATCTCGAGGGCCGGCTGAGGGCCACCGGGGCGATGCGCAAGGTCGCGGGCTTCGACCGCGCCGGGCACCACCTGCACCGCGTCGCGGTGGCCGAATGGGGCGGCTTCGTTTTCGTCAACCTGGCCGGCGAGGCGGCGCCGGACTTCCTCGAGCACTGCGGCGCCGAGCTGGCGGCGGTGCAGAACTGGCCGCTGGCGGGCCTCGTGGTCGGGCACAGCTACCGCCGGACGCTGCGCTGCAACTGGAAGGTCTTCTGGGAGAACTTCAACGAGTGCCTGCACTGCCCCAACGTGCACCCCGAGCTTTGCGAGCTGGTGCCGATCTACGGCCGCGCCATCATGGCGAGGCGCGACGACCCGGACTGGGCGCGCCATGCCGGCGAGACGGCGCCCGTCTTCGCCGGCGGGCTCAGGGAAGGGGCCGAGACCTGGTCCATGGACGGACGCGCGCAGGGCGCGCTGGCGGGCCTGGGCGCGGCGGACCGGGCGGCGGGGCAGCGCTATGCCACCCTGACGCCCTCGATGTTCATCGCCGCGCACACCGATTATGTGCGCGCCGTGCGGCTCGTGCCGCTGGGGCCCGAGGCGATGGAGCTGTCGGCCGAGTGGCTGTTCGACGCCGGGATGCTGGCCCGCGCCGACTTCGACGCCGCCCGCATCACCGACTTTGGCACCCTGGTCATGGAGCAGGACGGGGCGGCGTGCGAGCTGAACCAGCGGGGCTTGAGCTCGGCCGCCTTCGAGCACGGCGTGCTGATGCAGGAGGAATACGAGGTGTTCCTGTTCCAGGACTGGGTCAGGCGGATGCTGGGCGAGCCGACCCTGGCCGAGCCCGCCGGCAGCCGGGCCAACCGGCGGGCGGAATAGGCCAGCTTTCGACGCGTCCAAATTTGGACGGGGGGTTAACATGTTGATTCCGCTGCAATTCCCATTTTGATACAAATGGAGATGCGCCGCACGCGTTCCAAGCCGGCGCGGCGTCCGTTCGCGTCCGACACGGCGTCGCGGCCGGACATCCTTTGAAGAGGGCCGGGTCGTTGCCTCCCGACCCCGCGGCTTTTCTCGGTCATACCGTGTCAGGCTGCCCGACACGGCGCGCCAGTGCGCCGGCCTTGCGGCGCGCTCCTGCCGCCCGCCGGGCCGGCGCCATCGGGCGCTTGTGGCCCGGTCTCACCGGCCCGTCATTGCGGCTGCCAGGCGTCGAGGCGCTTTTGCACCGCGCGGATCTGGTCCTGGCCCAGCTTGCCCGCCAGCTTGTCCACCCATTCGTGCGCGCGCCAGCCGTCGGGATCGGGTTCCTCCTGGCCCGCGACCGCCTTGGCCGCGAGGGCGAGCCAGAAATACGCTTTGGCATAGTTCCTGTCGGTTGCCTCGCCCCGGGCGTACATGCGGCCGAGGTAGTACTGACCGCTGACATCGCCCGCCGCCGCCGCTTCGCTGAACAGCGCCATGGCCCTGGGCAGGTCCCTGGGCACGCCGGTGCCCCAGTAGTACATCTTGCCCAGATCGGCCTTCGCCGCGCTCAGCTCCTGGGCCGCGCTGGCAAAGAGCTTGGCTGCCTTGGCGCGGTCCTTCTCCACGCCGATGCCGAAATAGTAGAGTTGGGCGAGGTTCCTCTTGGCATCGGAATTGCCGGCTGCCACGGCGCGCTCGAGCCAGTAGGCCGCCTTCTCGTCGTCGCGCGCCACGCCCCGGCCGTCGGCGAACATGAGGGCCAGATAGCGCTGCGCCTTGGCGTTGCCGCCGATCGCCGACTGGCGATACCAGCAAGCGGCGGCCAGCCTGTCCGTCGCAACGCCCTTGCCCTCGTCGTAGTAGATTCCGAGAATGCGCTGCGCGTCGTCATTGCCGCTTGCCGCGGCCTTCTCCAGCCAGCCCAGCGCAACCTCCGGCCTGCCGAGCGCGTCGTAGCTGCGGCCCAGCCAGTATTGCGCCTGCACGTCGCCGGCTTCCGCGAGAGGTTGCAGCTCGGCGATCGCCTGGTCGAACTTGCCGTGATCGAAGGCCTCTTTCGCGGTCTCGACACTGGCCCAGGCCGTCGTCGCAAAGAATGCTGCCACGAGCACTACACAGATCCGTTTCATGACGACCCCTCCTGTCAGCGAGGCGCTCGAGACGGGCACCGTTCGGCCTTGACGCGCACGCCGGCTGCCCTCCCCCCTCAAGACGCTTCCCTCCGCGATGTCGTCCGCGGACCGCGTGCCGCCGCCAGTCCGGCAGCCCTTTTGTTCACTTTATGTTCTCCAACGCCTCCAGCCAAATTCACCCCACCATTCTATTAAGCAGCTTCGAACTGTTTTCGCATTGATCCAGGTCAGGTCGGGTCGCGACTCAGGCCGCCGGCAGGCCTGGGGCGCGTGACCCAAGCGCTGGCGGGGACTGCAGCGCAGGCCGGCAGGGGCGCCTGCCGGACGTCATTCGAGCGCGCGGCAAGAGAATTGCCAGCGGCCGGCCGGCGAAGCTAGGTTCGCGGCAAGGCAGGAGGAGGAGCGCAAGATGTCCGGCTCAGGGCGCTATGACGCCATCGTTGCGGGCGGCGGGCACAACGGGCTGACCACGGCGTGCTACCTGGCGCGCGCGGGCTTGCGCACGCTGGTGCTCGAGCGCAGCGACCGGGTGGGCGGCGCGGCGGTCAGCCGCGAGCTGCACCCGGGCTGGACCTATTCGAACTGCTCCTATGTCTGCTCTCTGTTGCGGCCCGAGGTGATCCGCGATCTCGACCTGCCGCGCCACGGGCTGCAGGTGATCCCCTACGAGGGCGGCGCCAGCTTCACTCGCGACGGCGGCTATTTCGCCTATCACGCCGACCGCCATGCGCTGGAGCGCGAGATCGCCCGGCTTTGCCCGCGCGACGTGGACGGCTATGCGCGCTATCGCCAGGCAGTGGCGCGGCAGTGCCGCTTCATCCGGCCGCTGCTGCTGCGCACGCCGCCCGACCCGGCGGCGATGCGCCCGCGCGACATCTCCGAGCTTTTGTTCCTGATGCGCCGCTTCAACGCGCTCGGGCGGCGCGAGATGAGCGAGACCATCCGCTTCTGGACCACCTCGGTGGCCGACTATCTCGACGGCTTCTTCGACAGCCCGCTGATCAAGGCGCATCTGGCGGGCAGCGGCATCATCGGCACCGGGCTCGGGGTCTACTCCCCCGGCACCGCCTATGTGCTGTTGCACCACTACATGGGCGAGGTGGACGGCGCCATCGGCTCGTGGGGGTTCGCGCGCGGCGGCATGGGGGCGGTGACGCGGGCGCTGGCCGGGGCCTTCGAGGCGGCGGGCGGCGAGATCCGCACCGGGGCGGAGGTGGCGCGATTCCTGGTCACCGGCGAGCGGGTCACCGGTGTGGCGCTGGAGAGCGGCGAGGAGTTCCACGCCCCGGTCGTCGCCTCGAACATGGATGCGAAGCGCACCTTCCTCGAGCTGGTCGAGCCGCACCACCTGCCGGCCGACTTCCTCGACGGCGTGCGCCGCTTCAAGATCCGCGGCTCGAGCGGCAAGCTCAACATCGCGCTCGACGCCATGCCGCGCTTTCCCGCCGTCAGCCCCGACGCGCCCATCCTCGCGGGCGACCTGCACGCCACCGAGAGCCTGGCCGAGCTGGAGCGCGCCTATGACGACTGGAAGGAGGGGCGGTGGTCGGCCGAGCCCTATTTCGACCTGGTGATCCCGAGCCGGATCGACCCGACCATGGCCGCGCCGGGCAAGCACGTGATGAGCGTCTTCGTGCAGTACGCGCCCTATGACCTGGCGCGCGACGGTGTGCGCTCGGGCGCCAACTGGGACGACGCGGCGCGCGCCGCCTTCCGCGACACCGTGCTCGACAAGATCGAGACCGTGAGCCCCGGGCTGCGCGAGCTGATCGTCCATGCGGAGGTGCGCTCGCCCGCCGATCTGGAGCGCGAGGTCGGGCTGACCGAGGGCAACATCTTCCAGGGCGAGCTGAGCCTCGACCAGCTCCTGTTCAACCGGCCCGTGCCCGGCTGGGCGCGGTACCGCTCGCCGGTGCGGGGGCTTTACCTCGTTGGCTCGTCGGCGCATCCGGGCGGCGGCGTGATGGCGGCGCCCGGCGCCAACGCGGCGCGCGAGATCCTGCGCGACGCCGGCCGGCCGAGCCGCGACGCCCGCGCCTTCCGCGCGGCGTGAGGAGGGGGGAGATGCCCAAGGACGCAGCACGCGACAGGGGCCGCATGACCGCCGTCGTGATCGGCGCCGGCCATAACGGGCTGACCGCGGCCGCGGCGCTGGCCCGGCGCGGGGCGCGCGTCACCGTGCTCGAGCGCGCAGCGGCGCCGGGCGGCATGATGGTGGCCGACGGGATCGAGATCGCGCAGCTGGTGTGGAACCTGCACCCCGCTTCCCTGGCCGCGCTGGGCGTCGATGCCGCGGCGCTCGGCCTCGGCCCGCCGGTGCCGACGGTGGCGCTGGACCCGGACGGGCGGCACGTGGTGATCGAGGGGGCTCAGGCGCGCCTCTGTGACGGCACGGCCCACCCCGAGGCCGCCGCCTATCGCGCGCTGGTCGAGCGCCTGCGCCGCTTCGCCCGCGTGCTGGCGCCGCTGGCCGCCGCGCCCCCGCCGCGGCTGGGCGAGAGCTGGCTGAACCGCGCCGGGGTCGCCGAGCTGACCGGCCTCGCGCGCGCCGGGGTCGGCCTGCGCCGGCTGGGCAAGCCGGAGATGCGCGAGTTCCTGCGCAGCGCGCTGTCCAACGTCGCCGATCTGGCGCTCGACCGGCTGGCCGACGGGCCCTTGGCGGCGAGCCTCGCCTTCGACGGCGTGCTGGGCGCGAAGGCAGGGCCGCGCGCGCCCGGCACGGTGCTGCCGCTCCTCTACCGCCACCTCAACGGCGCCGAGCGCCCCCGCCCGCGCGGCGGCATGGCGCTCCTCGCCCAGCGCCTGGCCGAGGCGGCCGAGCGCCGCGGCGCCCGCATCCAATATGGCACGCCCGCCGCCGGGCTGGTGGTCGAGGACGACCGGGTGCGCGGCGTGCGCACGGAAGGCGGCGAGGTGCTGCCCGCCGACCTCGTGCTCTCGAGCCTCGGCGCCGGGGTGACGCTGGCGCTGGCCGGGGTGGAGCATTTCGACGCCGAACCGGGCCGCCGCGTGCGCCAGATCCGCGCCGAGGGCACCGCGGCGCGGCTCGACCTGGCGCTGTCGGGGCCACCTGCCATTGCGGGGCTGGAGGCGCGTCATCTCGCCGGCCGGCTGTTGCTGGCGCCGTCGGTCGAGGCGATCGAGCGCGCCTTCAACCCGGTGAAATACGGCCGTCCCTCCGAGGCGCCGGTGATCGAGGCGCTGGTCGAGACGGAGGGCGCGGGCGCCCGTGTCTCGTGCCTCGTGCAGTACCTGCCGCTGGCGCCGGCCGGCGGCTGGACCGACGCGGCCCGCGCCGCGCTGACCGCGAGCGTGGTGGCCGCCTTCGAGCGCCACGCGCCCGGCTTCTCGGATCTGGTGCGCGGCAGCGCGCTGGTCACGCCCGCCGACATCGCGGCGCTGACCGGCGCGCCCGGCGGGCACTGGCACCACGGCGAGCTGGCGCCGGACCAGATGCTGACACTGCGGCCCGTCAACGGCATGGCGCGCTATCGCACCGGGCTGCCCGGCCTCTACCTGTGCGGCGCCGCGGCGCATCCGGGCGGCGACATCACCGGCCTGCCCGGGCGCAACGCCGCGCTCATGGCGCTGGCCGACGGGGTGCCGGCATGACCCCGCTCGAGACCGCGCCCCGCCGCCCGGCGGTGCCCGCCGGACCCGTCGGCACGCCGTTCGAGCCGCGCCTGCGCGCGCTTTCCACCGCCCATGCCTGGAAGGACTGGTCGGGCTACCTCTCGCCCCGCACGCTGACCCGGGTCGAGCCGGAATACTTCGCCATCCGCAACCGCGCGACGCTGTTCGACCTCTCGCCCATGCGCAAGTACCGCATCGAGGGGCCGGACGCCGCGCGCGTGTGCAACCGGCTGGTGACCCGCGACGTCGGCCCGCTGGCGCCGGGGCGGGTAGCGTATGTGCTGTGGTGCGACGAGGACGGGATGGTGATCGACGACGGCACGCTGTTTAGGCTGGGGGCCGACAGCTTCCGGCTGTGCTGTCAGGAGCGCCAGCTCGCCTGGCTGGGCGACATCGCCTGGGGTTTCGACGCCGAGATCACGGACGAGACCGAGGCGATCGCGGCGCTGGCGCTGCAGGGGCCGACCTCGTTTGCCGTGCTCGAGGCCGCGGGGCTGGACCTGGCCGCGCTCAGGCCCTACGCCGCGACCGAGCCCGAGCCCGGGCTGATGGTCTCGCGCACCGGCTTCACCGGCGATCTGGGCTATGAGCTGTGGGTCGCGCCCGGCGATGCGCTGGCGCTGTGGGACCGGCTGTGCGAGGCGGGTGGACCCGCCGGCCTGCGCGCCATCGGCAGCGCGGCGCTCGACATCGCCCGCATCGAGGCGGGCTTCGTCATGACCGGGGCGGACTTCCAGTCGATCCACCACGCCGAGCGGCCGACGCGCGGGCGCACGCCGTTCGAGTTGGGGCTCGGGCGCCTGGTCGATTTCGGCAAGGGTCCCTTCAACGGCCGCCGGGCGCTTTTGCGCCACCGCGAGACCGGGCCGAAGCGGCGGCTGGTCATGCTCGACATCGAGGGGCCGAAGCCCGCGCGCGACGCTTTCGTCTACCATGGCCGGCGTCGCCGTGTGGCGGGGCACGTGACCTCGGCCGCCTGGTCGCCCACGGCCAAGCGCAACCTCGCCTTTGCCGAGCTCGACGCCCGCCATGCCGAGAGCCGCGATCTCAGGGTCGAGATCTATGTCGCCAAGGAGGGCAAGTGGGAGCGGCGCATGGTGGCGGCCCGCGTCATCCCGCGCGGCGTGTTCCGGCCCGAGCGGGCGCGGCTGACGCCGCCGGGGCGGGCCTGAGGCGCGCCCGCGCTCAGTCGTCCTCGCCGGAGGACCCGCCGGGGGGCAATTCGGCGGGCTCGCCGGGTATGGCATAGCTCCCGTTCAGCCAGCGCCCCAGGTCCACGTTGGCGCAGTGCTTCGAGCAAAACGGCCGCCAGCGCGGCTCGGCCGGCTTGCCGCAGATCGGGCAGCGGGGCGCGCGCGCAGGCTTCGGCTGGTCGTCGTTCTGCATCTGGGCGGGCTCCAGTTCCCCGGGCGCTGCGGTGCCCGGCGTTATACCGCCGGCGCGGCGGTCGCGAAACCCGGCTGCCGCCGGGCGCGCCCTGCCTAGGCGAGCAGCTCGGCCAGCGGCCGGCGCTCGCGCTTGCGCTGGAGCTCGAAATGGCCGAGCGGGGTCCAGCCGGCGAGCGTGGTCTCGACCGGGTCGCGGCGAAAGGCGGTCCTGAGCGCGTCCTCGACGCGGCGGCGGTCGGCTTTCTTCAGGGGCGCGAAATCCACGATCACCTGGCCGCCCAGCCCGCGCAGCCGGAGCTGGCGCGGCAGCTCGCGCGCCGCCTCGAGATTGGCGCTCAGCGCCGCGCCGGCGGAGAACTCGGCGGCCGTGTTGACGTCGACCGTGACCATGGCACGGGTCGCCTCGACGGCCATCCAGCCGCCCGAGGGCAGGTCGACGCGCGGCGATTTCAGGCGCTCGATCTCCTCGCGTACACCGAAGTGGTCGAAGAGGTCGGGGCCGTCATGGCGCTCGACGCATTGGAGAAGGTCTTCGCTGCCCCACAGATTGACCAGGCCGAGATCCGGGTCTCGCGTCGTCAGGAAGCGGTGGCACCGCTCGGTCGCAAGCACCGAAAGCGGCACAGGAAACGCCCATTCCCGCAGCGCGGTCGCTGTGGCCCGGTTCGGGCCCGCGGCGACATGGTCCAGAGGGGGCGGGGAGTTCGTGGCGCGCGAGACGGCGTCGACCGGCGCCAGGACCCGGTCGATCTCCCGTTCGAGCTCGGCGGCAGAGCTGCCCTGCGCCCCCGTGCGGATGATGAACCCGCCTGTTGGCGTCTCCGTCCCCTGAAGCTTGGCCGTGACGGCGGTCACCAGCCGCTCGCGTTCCTCCGCATCGCGGATCTGGCGCGAGACGTTCACGCCGGGCGCATGCGGCGTGTAGATGACGCGCGCCCCCTTGTAGAGGACATTCGGACTGACCGGCGTCGCCTTGCCCGGTTCGGGCAACGAGCTGACCTGCACCAGCACGCCGCGCCCCTCCTTCAGCCCCCTGGCTTCGCGCAGGAAGCCCGTGTGCTGGGGCGTCAGCCGCACGAAGGCGCCGTGCATCCTGGGCACCAGCCGGTCCACCTTGGCCCAGTAAATCTCGCCCGGCGCCGGCGTCGTGTCGCCCTTGAGGGGATCGAGCAGCAGGTCCTCGAGCCGGCCGTCGACGATGAGCGCCGCCTGGCCGGCGCGCTCCTCAGGCTGGTCGATCAGGATGACGCGGCGCTTCACGCCTCGACCCTTGCCGCGACGACGGGGTAGCCCGCGCCCCTGAGCAGCCCGACCGTCTCGGTCAGCGGCAGGCCGACGACGTTGCTGTAGCTGCCGTGGATCTCGGGGATGAAGGCGGCGGCGAGGCCCTGGATGGCGTAGCCGCCGGCCTTGTCGCGCCACTCACCCGAGGCGAGATAGGCGGCGATCTCGTCCTCGGCGAGCCGCTTCACCCGGACCCGCGTCTCGACCAGCCGCTCCCAGCGGCGCGCGCCCAGCCGCAGGCACACAGCCGTGGTCACGCGGTGGCGCCGGCCCGAGAGCAGGCGCAGGAAGCGCGCGGCCTCGGCCGCATCGGCCGGCTTGCTCAGGATGCGCCGGCCGGCCGAGACCACCGTGTCGGCGGCAAGCACCAGCTCGTCCGCGCCGGCGGCGATCGCCTCGGCCTTGCCGCGCGCCATGCGGGCGGCGTAGGCGCGCGGCAGCTCGCCCTTCAGGGGGGTCTCGTCGATCCCGGCCGTGCGCACTTCGTCGGCCACCACGCCGATCTGCGCCAAGAGCTCGCGGCGGCGCGGCGAGGCGGAGCCCAGGATCAGGCGCATGTTATCAGGCGCATGTTATCAGGCGCACGTTCTCAGGCGCACTTACTTGAAGCGATAGGTGATGCGCCCCTTGGTCAGGTCATAGGGAGTCATCTCGACCTGCACCTTGTCGCCGGCGAGAACCCGTATGCGGTTCTTGCGCATCTTGCCGGCGGTATGGGCGATGATCTCATGGCCGTTCTCGAGCTTCACCCGGAAGGTCGCGTTGGGCAGAAGCTCGGTCACGACCCCGGGGAACTCGAGCGTTTCTTCCTTGGCCATGCCGTCTCCGTCATTGCGTCGGCCCGTGGGGGCGGGCCGGAATCTGCGCGGAACATGGGCCGAAAGCCAAGCCGAATCAAGCGCGGTGCGCCTCGGCCCCGTTCTCCCCGTCGGCCCCACCCGCGGGCTCCCCCGTGGGCTCCCCCGGGCCGAAGGTCTCGATGATCGCGTGCCGGATCTGGTCGCGGGTCTGGCGGTAGGCGGCCAGCTTCTGCTCGCGCTGCTCGCCGATGCCGGTGGGGTCGAGCGTCGGCCAGTACAGCACCTCGATGGAGAACAGGCGCGTGTATTCCAGCGCCCGGCGCTGCGAGGCGGGCGAGAGCGCCACGATCATGTCGTAGGCGCCCATCTCGTCGCCCCACTCCTCCATCTCGTCGAAGCTCTTCGAGCGGTGCGCGCCCATCTCGACCTCGATCTCGCGCGCGACCTCGACCATGAAGGGGTCGACCTCGAGGTCGTGGTGCACGCCGGCCGACTGCACGAAGACGCGCTCGCCGTGCAGCTTCTTCATCATCGCCTCGGCAAATGGCGAGCGCGCCGAGTTGTGGTCGCAGCAGAACAGCACCGAGCCGGGGAGGCGTCTGGTCACGGCTCAGCCCCGGAACTGCAAAGCGCAGATCACGGTGAACAGGCGCCGCGCCGTGTCCATGTCGGTCTCGATCTTGCCCTCGAGCCGCTCGACCAGGATGCGCGCGCCCTCGTTGTGCACGCCGCGCCGGCCCATGTCGATGGCCTCGATGCGCGAGGGGGGCAGGTGCTTGACCGCGTCGAAATAGCTCTCGCAGATGGCGAAGTAGTCCTTGATCACGCCCCTGAGCGGCGAGAGCGAGAGGTGGAAGGCGGTGACCGGCTCGCCCGACTCGGTGGCGACCTCGATTACCAGCATGCGGTCGGCCATGCCGATGGCCAGCTCGTAGGGGCCGGCGGGCGGGTCGCTGTCCGCCCGGCCGGGAATGCGGAAGTGGTTCTCCTCGGTCAGGTCATAGATGGCGAGGTCGAGCTCGTGCTGGATCTCGGGCGTGCGCGCGCGGGGGCGGTCCTCCCGGAGCCGCACGGCCGCCAGACGGTCGGTCGCGGCGAACTCACCCATCTGTGCCGCCGAGCCGCGCGCGCACCGACAGGGCGTGCGCCTCGAGGCCCTCGGAGCGGGCCAGCGTCTCGGCTGCCGGGCCAATCGCCGCCATGGCGCGCGGCGTGAGCCGGGCGACGGTGGTGCGCTTCATGAAGTCGAGCACCGACAGGCCCGAGGAGAACCGCGCCGAGCGCGCCGTCGGCAGCACGTGGTTCGGCCCGCCGACATAGTCGCCGATGGCCTCGGGCGTGTGGGCGCCGAGAAAGATCGCCCCGGCATGGCGGATCATGGGCAGGAGGCGCTCGGGATCGGCGACGCACAGCTCCAGGTGCTCGGGCGCCACGCGGTTGGCCAGCTCGGCCGCCTGGGCGAGGTCGTGCACCACGATCACGGCGCCGAAGGCGCGCCAGCTCGCCCCGGCGATCGCAGTGCGCGCGAGGCTTTGCAGCCGGCCCTCGACGGCGCGGGCGACCGCTTCGCCGAAGCCCGCGTCGTCGGTCATCAGGATGGCCTGGGCGCTCTCGTCGTGCTCGGCCTGGGCGAGGAGGTCGAGCGCCACCCAGTCCGCGTCGTTGCCGGCATCGGCGATCACCAGCACCTCGGAGGGGCCGGCGATCATGTCGATGCCGACCTCGCCGAACACCCGGCGCTTGGCCGCCGCCACATAGGCGTTGCCGGGCCCGGTGACCTTGTCCACCGGCCGGATCGGGCCGGCGCCGTAGGCCATGGCCGCGATCGCCTGGGCGCCGCCGATGCGGTAGACCTCGGAAATGCCCGCGAGCCTGGCCGCGAGCAGCACCAGCGGGTTGACCTCGCCGCCCGGCGTGGGGGCGCACATCACCAGCCGCCCCACCCCCGCGACGCCGGCCGGAATGGCGTTCATCAGCACCGAGGAGGGATAGCTGGCGAGCCCGCCGGGCACGTAGAGCCCGGCCGCGTCCACCGGCGTCCAGCGCCAGCCCAGCCGCGCGCCGGCGGGGTCGTCCCACTCGGCGTCCTCGGGCAGCTGGCGGGCGTGGTAGGCGCGGATGCGCTCGGCGGCGAGCTCGAGCGCAGCGCGCTCGGCCGCGGGTACGCGGGCGATGGCGGCGTCGATCTCGGCGGGCGCGACCGCAAGCGTGTCCTCGGTCAGCTCCAGCCGGTCGAAGCGGCGGGTCAGCTCGATCACGGCGTCGGCCCCGCGGGCGCGCACATCGGCGATGATGCCGGCGACGGCGGCGTCCACGTCGGCCTCGGCCGCGCGCCTGGCGCCGAGGAAATCGGCGAAGCGGTCCTCGAAATCGGCCTGGTCGTGGCTGAGCGTGACGGGCATCGGCGCCTCCGCGGGCAAAACCGCGCCCTCTTTACTCGCGCCGCCGGAGCCACACAACCCGGTCCGTCGGGAGGGAAAATGCGGCGACGGGCCGCCCTGCACCCCCTACCGCCGGGCGGCGTTTGCGCCTATAGGCGAAGGGCACGACGCAGCATCTTCGAGGCCGCCCCGATGACGTCACGCCCCGCCGAGCTCGAGCCCGTCCTGCGCGACCTGGCGCTTGCCGCCGGCCGCGTCATCCTCGAGGTGCGCGGGCGGCGCGATCTGGGCACGCAGGCCAAGGCCGACGCCAGCCCGGTGACCGAGGCCGACCTCGCCGCCGACCGGCTGATCGGCCAGGGGCTGGCGGCGCGGTTCCCCGACATCCCCGCGGTGACCGAGGAGAACGTCGAGAGCCACCGGCACTCCGGGCGGGGCCGGTTCTTCCTGGTCGACCCGCTCGACGGCACCAGGGAGTTCGTGCGCCGCGAGGGCGAGTTCACCGTCAACATCGCGCTGATTGAGGACGGCACTCCGGTGGCCGGCGTGGTCTATGCCCCCGCCGCGGGCCGGCTGTTTCGCAGCCATGACGGCGGCGCGGTGGAGGAGCGGGTCGATGCCGATGGCCGCCCGGCCGCGGGCCCGGCACGGCCGCTGCGCGTCGCGCGGCCCGACAACGAGGCGCTGGTCGTCATCGCCTCCAAGTCGCACCGCGACCAGGCGACCGACGACTACATCGCGCGCTACCGGGTGGCGCGCTTCACCAGCGCCGGCTCGTCGCTGAAATTCTGCCTGCTGGCCGCCGGCGAGGCGGATTTCTACCCCCGCCTCGGCCGCACCATGGAATGGGACACCGCCGCCGGGCAGGCGGTGCTGCAGGCCGCCGGCGGCCGCGTCGTGCGCTTCGACGACCACCGCCCGCTGGCCTACGGCAAGCCGGGCTACGAGAACCCGTTCTTCCTCGCCTTCGCGCCCGGCGTCGCATTGGTGCCGGCCGGCGCCGAGGCCGGGGCGGCGCCGCGATGAGCGTGTGCATCGTCATCCCGGCGCGCTACGGCTCGACCCGCTATCCGGGCAAGGCGCTGGCGCCGCTCAGGGGCGCGACCGGCGAGCCCCGGCCGCTGGTGCACCGCAGCTGGGACGCCGCGCAACAGGTCGCGGGCGTCGACCGCGTGGTGGTCGCCACCGACGACGCGCGCATCGAGCAGGCGGCCCGCGCCTTCGGCGCCGAGGTCGCCATGACCTCGCCCGACTGCGCCAACGGCACCGAGCGCTGCGCCGAGGCGCTGGGCAGCCTCGCGCCCGCGCCCGAGATCGTCGTCAACCTGCAGGGCGACGCGCCGCTCACGCCGCCCTGGTTCGTCGAGGCGCTGATTGCCGCCATGCGCGACAGGCCCGACGTCGCCGTCGCCACGCCGGTGCTGCGCTGCGACAGGGAGGGCCTCGACAGCCTGCTCGCCGACCGCCGGGCGGGCCGCGTCGGCGCCACCACTGCGGTGTTCGGCGCGGACGGCCGCGCGCTTTACTTCTCGAAGGAAGTGATTCCCTTCACCGGCCGCGCGCTCGGCGCGGGCGAAGCCAGCCCGGTGTTCCACCATGTCGGCGTCTACGCCTACCGGCCCGAGGCGCTCAGGCGCTACGTCACCCTGGGCCAGGGGCCGCTCGAGCGCTGGGAGGGGCTCGAGCA
>NZ_JBZSYN010000052.1:0-2574 GCF_058622915.1 Thermohalobaculum sp.
ACCAAGGTGTGGACCGCGTCGGGGTCGCGCGGGCCGGACCAGATCGCGGAGTCGCTCAGGCTGTGGGGCGTGCCGCGGTTCGACCTCCTGCAGGTCCACAACCTGCTGGCCTGGGAGGCGCACCTGGCCACGCTGCTGGCGATGAAGGCGGCGGGCAAGGTCCGCTACGTCGGGGTCACCACCTCGCACGGCGACCGCCACGCCCTGATGGAGCGGGTGATGCGGACGCAGCCGATCGACTTCGTCCAGTTCACCTACAACGTCCGCGACCGCGAGGCCGAGGCGCGGCTGTTGCCGCTCGCCGCCGAGCGCGGGCTCGCCGTGATCGTCAACCGGCCGTTCCGCCAGGGAGCGCTGATCGACCGCATGAAGCGGCACCGGCTGCCGGCCTGGGCGGCCGAGTTCGACGCCGCCAACTGGGCCCAGTTCCTGCTCAAGTTCATCGTCTCGCACCCGGCGGTGACCTGCGCCATCCCGGCGACCACCCGGGTCGACCACATGCACGAGAACATGGGCGCGCTGCACGGCCGCCTGCCCGACCCGGCGATGCGCCGGCGCATGGTGCGCTACGTCGAGCGCCTGTAGCCGCACCGCGCCGCGCCGATGAGCCGGTTGGTCCTCTACGAGCCGGACGTGCTCTACGCGGTGATCGACTACTACAACAAGGCGATCTTCCCGGCCCAGGCGGTCGCGCTGCTGCTGGCGCTGGCGGCGATCGCCTACACGGTGTGGCCGCACCGGGGCGGCGACCGGATCATCCCGGCGCTGCTCGCCGCCGGCTGGCTGTGGAGCGGGATCGTCTATCTCGGCGGCCACTACGCCGCGATCAACTGGGCCGGCGCCTACTACGAGGTTGGCTTCGTGGTGCAGGCGGCGATGCTGCTCGGCTGGGGCGTGGTCCGCGGCGCGCTGCGCTTCCGCTTCGACGGCGGCGCGCGCGCCTGGGCCGGGGCCAGCTTCGCCGCGGTCGCGATCGTGATCCACCCGCTGGTCGAGCGGGCGCTGGGCCGCGGCTGGGCCGAGCTGCAATATGTCGGGGTCAGCCCCGACCCGACCGAGCTGGTGACCCTGGCGCTGTTGCTGATGAGCGCGCGCCGGGTGCCGTGGTGGCTGCTGTTGGTGCCGGCGCTGTGGCTGGTGATCGCTGGCGGCTGGGCGTGGCTGCTGGGCACGCCCGAGCGGATGATCCTGCCGGCGTGCAGCCTGGTCGCCCTGGTGCTGATCATCGCCGGCACCGGGCGCAAGGCGCGCGCCCGAGCGGCCCCGCGCCTGCCGCGGAGGCGCGGCCAATCGTAGCACCCGGGGATGGTGCCTCATCGATGCCTTCTTGCCGCTTAGGCTGGCCTACACGCTTGTCTTGGCGCGCAAGGCAATCTCGGAATCTCAGGAGGTACGAAAAATCATGATCAAGAAAGTGATCAAGGAAGCGACGCTCGGGGTCGCGGCAGCGACCCTTCTCGCCATGTCATCGGGCGCGGTCACCGCCGCCAGCGCCGCGAACACGCAGTTCTTCCCGGTGCTGGTCTACCGCACCGGGCCGTATGCCCCCAACGGCATCCCGATCGCCGACGGCATGATCGACTATTTCAAGTACGTCAACGCCAAGGGCGGCATCAACGGCACCAAGATCACCTGGGAGGAGTGCGAGACCGGCTACAACACCAAGAAGGGCGTCGAGTGCTACGAGCGCCTCAAGGCCAAGCACCCGGTGATCGTCGCGCCCTACTCCACGGGCATCACCTACCAGCTGATCCCCAAGGCGCCGAGCGACAAGATCGTCGTCTACTCGATGGGCTACGGCCGCACCGACGCGTCCGACGGCCGGGTGTTCCCGTGGGTGTTCACCGCGCCGACGACTTACTGGAGCCAGGCCTCGACCTTCATCAAGTATATCGGCCAAGAGCTCGGCGGCATGAACAAGCTCAAGGGCCAGAAGATCGCGCTGGTCTACCACAACAGCGCCTACGGCAAGGAGCCGATCCCGACACTCAAGGTCCTGGCCAAAAAGTTCGGCTACAAGCTAACCCTGCTCCCGGTCGACCACCCGGGTCTTCAGCAGGGCGCGACCTGGCTGCAGATCCGCCGCCTGCGTCCCAACTGGATCCTGCTGTGGGGCTGGGGCGTGATGAACCAGGTGGCGATCAAGGAAGCGGTCAGCATCGGCTTCAAGATGGACCACATGATCGGCGTGTGGTGGTCGGGCGCCGAGCAGGACGTGACCCCGGCGGGCGAATCGGCCAAGGGCTATAAGGCCGGCACGTTCCACGCGCCGGGTGCGAACTTCCCGCTCCACAAGGACCTGATCAAGCTGGTCTATGACAAGGGCAACGGCACCGGCAAGAAGTCGGAGATCGGCACCGTGCTGTGGAACCGCGGCATGCTCAACGCCCTGATCGAGATCGAGGCGGTCCGCAATGCGCAGAAGAAGTTCCACGTCAAGGTCGTCAATGGCGACCAGATGCGCTGGGCGATGGAGAACCTCAACATCACCGAGAAGCGCCTTGCCCAACTCGGCCTCAAGGGCTTCATGCAACCGCTTCACACCAGCTGCGCCGACCACGAGGGCGACGGCCC
>NZ_JBZSYN010000053.1:0-7006 GCF_058622915.1 Thermohalobaculum sp.
GGCGCAACGGCGAGGTGGGACTCTACTTCGAGGCGGCGGCGGTCATCACGGTGCTGGTCCTGATGGGGCAGCTGCTCGAAGCGAGGGCGCGCAGCCGCACCGGCCAGGCGATCCGTGCGCTGCTCGGACTGGCCGCGAAAACGGCCCATCGCGTCCGGGACGGCCGCGAGGAGGACGTGCCGGTGGACGAGATCCGGCGGGACGACCGGCTGCGGGTCCGCCCCGGGGAGAGGGTGCCCGTGGACGGCGTCATCGTCGAGGGCCGGAGCAACGTGGACGAATCGATGATCACGGGCGAATCGATGCCGGTGCAGAAGATCGCGGGGGACGGGGTCATCGGCGCGACCGTGAACCAGACCGGCTCGTTTCTGATGCGCGCGGAGAAGGTCGGCGCGGAGACGCTGCTGTCGCAGATCATCCACATGGTGACCGAAGCGCAGCGGAGCCGCGCCCCGATCCAGAAGGTTGCGGACACGGTGGCCGGCTACTTCGTGCCGGCGGTCATCGCCTCCGCGATCCTGACGTTCATCGTCTGGGCGCTGTGGGGACCGGCGCCGGCGCTCGCGTACGCGATGGTCAACGCCGTGTCGGTGCTGATCATCGCCTGCCCCTGCGCCCTGGGGCTGGCCACGCCGATGTCGATCATGACCGCGACCGGGCGCGGCGCCCAGGCGGGCGTACTGATCAAGAACGCCGAGGCGCTGGAGCGCTTCGCCAAGGTGGACACGCTGATCATCGACAAGACCGGCACGCTGACGCTGGGCAAGCCTCGGCTGGTCGCGGTGGTCCCCGCGCGGGGCCAGGACGAGGCCGGGCTCTTGCGCCTTGCCGCGAGTCTGGAGCGCGGCTCCGAGCACCCGCTGGCCGAGGCCATCGTCGCGGGCGCCGGCGAGCGCGGCGTCGAGCTCGCGGGCGCCGAGGATTTCGAGGCGGTCACGGGCAAGGGCGTCAGGGGCACGGTCGACGGCCGGGCGGTGGCGCTCGGCAACGCGCGCATGGTGGCCGATCTCGGCATCGATGCAGGCGAGATCGGCGCCAGCGCGAACGCGCGCCGCGACCAGGGCGAGACGGTGATGTTCGTCGTGGTCGAGGGCGCCGTGGCCGGGTTGATCAGCGTCGCCGACCCGGTCAAGGAGACCACGCCCGAGGCGCTCAAGGCCCTGCACGCGCTGGGCTTTCGCGTCATCATGGCCACCGACGACAACGAGCGCACGGCGAAGGCGGTGGCCGGGCGGCTGGGCATCGACGAGATCCGCGCCGAGGTGCTGCCCGAGGACAAGGCCCGAATCATCCGCGAGCTGCAGGACGAGGGCCGCCGCGTGGCGATGGCCGGCGACGGCGTCAACGACGCGCCGGCGCTGGCGCAGGCCGATGTCGGCATCGCCATGGGCACGGGCGCCGACGTGGCCATCGAAAGCGCCGGCTTCACCCTGGTCAGGGGCGACCTCAACGGCGTGGTGCGCGCGCGCAAGCTGGCGCTGGCGACCATGCGCAACATCCGCCAGAACCTGTTCTTCGCGCTGGTCTACAACTCGGCCGGCGTGCCGGTAGCGGCCGGGATCCTCTACCCCGTCTTCGGCATCCTGATCTCGCCGATCTTCGCCGCCGCCGCGATGAGCCTCTCGTCGGTCTCGGTGGTGAGCAACGCGCTGCGGCTGAGGACGGTCGGGCTCTGAGCCGGCCCGGTCAGCTGCTCCGCTCTGCCGCCAGCGCCTCGGCGGGGAAGCGCAGCGTGGCCCTGAGCCCCGGCGCGTTGTCCTCGAGCGTCAGCTCGGCGCCGTGCATGCGCGCGACCGCGGCGACCAGCGACAGCCCGAGCCCGGCGCCGGGGCCGCTGCGGCTGTCGTCGAGCCGCACGAAGCGGTCGAGCACGCGGTGCCGCGCCTCGGGCGGCACGCCCGGCCCCTGGTCCGAGACCGAGATCGTGGCACCATTGGCGTCGGCCGCGGTCTCCAGCCGGATCTCGCTGCCCGGCGGGGCATGGCGGATGGCGTTCTCGACCAGGTTGGCGGTGGCGTTGGCCAGAAGCTGCGGATGCCCGGTGACGCGCGGCGCGTCGCCGGCCAGCGCCAGGGTCACGTCCCGCTCCTCGGCGGCGGGCAAATAGAGGTCGATCACGTCGGACGCCAGCGCGCTCAAATCGACCTCCTCGAACTGGTCGCGGCCGACGCCGGCCTCGGCGCGCGCGATCTCGAGCAGCGCGGTGAAGGTGCGCAGCACGCCGTTCGCCTCCGCCAGTGCCCGGGCGATGCGCTGGCGGCGCTCGGCCTCGGGGATGCTGTCGTCGAGGCTGGCGTCGAGATGTGCCTGCAGCCGGGTGAGCGGGCTTCTCAGGTCGTGCGCGAAGCTGTCGGTGACCATGCGCAAATCGCCGATCAGCGAGGCGATGCGGTCGAGCATGCGGTTGAGCGTCGCCGCCAGACGGTCGAACTCGTCGCCGCCGCCGCGCACCGGCACGCGCCGCGCCATGTCGCCCTGCACGATCTCCTCGGCGGTCTCGACCACATCGGCAACGCGGCGGCCGACGAAGCGCGACAGCACCATGCCGCTGAACAGCGCCAGCACGCCGCTGGCCGCAAGCGCCCAGACCAGCGCGTGCCAAAGCGTGCGGTCGAACTTGACGCGCGCCTGGGCGTCGCGGCCGACCAGCAGGCGCTCGCCCCCGGCCAGCCGGAACGAGGTGGCCGAGACCGTCGCCGGCCGCGCGCGGTCGGTGCGGTAGAGGTCGAGCTTGACCCAGGCGCCCGAGGGTGTGACGACCGGCGGCCACTGGGCCAGGTTGCCGGCGATCCGGCGCCCCTGCTGGTCCGCCAGCAGGTAGACCGCGTCGTGATGCGTGTCGTCGGCCAGCCGCCGGTTGATGGCCCGGGCGAGGCCGAGCACGCCGCTGCTGCGGTAGTCGTCGGCGAGGCCGCGGATCTCGGCCTGGACCACCTCGCGCACCTGGCTGTCGATCACGCTCTTGGTCGAGACGTAGACGAAGGCGAGCACCAGCGCGGTGGAGACGGCCACGAGCGCGAGATGCACGGCGATCAGCCGGCTGGTGGCGTTCCTCAGCGCCATGGAGTGCGTCAGTCCTCGGACCAGATCATGTAGCCCGACCCGCGGATGGTGCGGATCAGCGGCGTCTCGCCGTCCTCGTCGATCTTCTTGCGCAGGCGGCTGATATGGACGTCGATGACGTTGGTCTGCGGGTCGAAGCGATAGCCCCACAGACCCTCGAGCAGCATGGTGCGCGTCACCACCCGGCCCTTGCGGCGCATGAGGTATTCGAGCATCTGGAACTCGCGGTTCTGCAGCTCGATCGAGCGGTCGCCGCGCCGGGCGGTGCGCGCCAAGAGATCGAGCTCGAGGTCGCCGCAGACCAGCCGGGTCTCCTCCTGGGTCTCCTGCGGCCGGCGCAGCAGCGTGTCGATGCGGGCGTGCAGCTCGTCATAGGAGAACGGCTTGACCAGGTAGTCGTCGGCACCGGCGCGCAGCCCGCGCACGCGCTCGTCGACCGCGCTCATCGCGGTCAGCATCAAGACGGGCGCCTTGACGCCGGCGGCGCGCATGGCCCTGAGCGCGGACAGCCCGTCGAGCTCGGGCAGCATGCGGTCGAGGATGATCAGCTCGACGCTGCTCTGGGTGGCGAGGAACAGTCCCTGCCGCCCGTCGCCGGCGCATTCCACGGCAAAGCCGCTCTCCTCCAGTGCCTTGCGCAGATAATCGGCGGTCTCGGCGTCGTCCTCGACGATCAGAATACGGCGCATGACCTCTCGCGCCTCCCCGGAAAATGTCTCGTCACGCGCCATGCATATGGGGGGTTCTCCTCCTTGAAAACAATGCCGGCCGGAGGGAGGGGTCTCCGGCCGGCACACCTTCCGCATGAATCGGGACGTGGGGGGTCACGCGGAAAGTTTCACGCCGAGGAAGATCTGGTCTCCACGGCGGTTGATCAAAAGCAGGGCGTTCTTGCTCCGGGTCTGCTTCAGGGCGGCGTCCAGCTCGGCGGGGTTTGCGATCGGCCTGTCGCCGACGCGCATGATCACGTCGCCGACCTCGACGCCCGCCTCCGAGGCGGCGCCGCCGGACTTCAGCGAGGTGACCACGGCGCCCCTGACCGAGTGGTCGAGACCGAGCGCCTGGCGCGTCTCGGGCGAGAGCGCGGCCACCGTCGCGCCCAGCCTGAGCGAGGCGCCCTCGTCCGCAGCCGGCGCGGCGTTGGTGTTTGCCGCCTGCCGCTGGTCCGGCAGCGCGCCGATCTTCACGCTCACGGTCCTTCTCTGGCCGTCGCGCAGGATGCCGAGGTCGACGACGGTGCCTGCCTTGGTGGCGCCGACCATGCGCGGCAGCGCGCGGCCGTCATGCACCGGCGTGCCGGCGTAGCTGAGGATCACGTCGCCGGTGCGCAGGGCCTTGTGCGCCGGGCCATTCGCCTTCACCTCGGCGACCAGCGCCCCGTCGGGCTTCTTCAGCCCCAGCGCGTTGGCGATGTCGGGCGTCATGGTCTGGATCGCGACGCCCAGCCAGCCGCGGCTGACGCTGCCGGTCGCCTTGAGCTGGGCCACCACCGTCTTGACGATGTTGGAGGGAATGGCGAAGCCGACCCCGACCGAGCCGCCGTTCGGCGAGTAGATCGCCGAGTTCACGCCGATCACCTGGCCGGCCATGTCGAACAGCGGACCGCCCGAATTGCCGCGGTTGATGGCCGCGTCGGTCTGGATGAAGTCGACATAGGGCCCGGCGTTGATGTCGCGGCCCATCGCCGAGACGATGCCGCGCGTCACGGTGCCGCCGAACCCGAAGGGATTGCCGACCGCGATGACGTCGTCGCCGACCCGGATCTTGTCGGAGTTGCCCAGCGTGACATGGGGCAGGGCGCCATCGGCCTTGATCTTGAGCAGGGCCAGGTCGGTCTGCGGGTCGGTGCCGACCACCTTGGCCTCGTACTCCTTGCGGTCGTTCAGGCGCACCTTCACGTCCGAGGCGTTCTCGACCACGTGGTTGTTGGTGATGATGTAGCCGGCAGAGTCGAGGATGAAGCCCGAGCCGAGCGCGTGCCGGGGCTGCGCCTGCTGCCCGGTCCCCGGCATGCCGTCGGGAATGCCGAACTGCTTGAAGAACTGCTGGAAGGGCGAGCCCTCGGGGAAGGGGAAGCGAGGCCCGGGGGTGCTGGGCGGCGGCGCCTCGGTGGTGAACACGGTCACCACCGAGGGGATGACGCGCTGCACCAGGTCCGCGACGCCGCTGTCGGCCGCCGCGCTGGCGGCCGAGACCCACACAAAGGCGCCGAAGGCGAGCACGCCGATGCCGGCGCGGGCGAGGCCGTTTCGACGTGGTTGCCTTTGCGGAATGCTCATCGCTGCCTGTTCTGCTCCGGCTCCGCAGGTCCTGCGGATCGTTGCCAAAAGTGGCATGCGAGCCTGTGCGCGTCCTTGTGCCGGGATTAAAAAAAGTAAAGGTTTGCAATGGCGCTGCGCCGGGCCGGCCGGGACGCCGGGGGCGCCAGATCGTGCGCCGCGAGCCGCGGATGCCGCCTCCGCCGCCCTGGCCGGTCGGTCCGGATCAGCGCCGCACGGGCGCGAAGCTCTGCGCCGAGGCGGCGTGCCAGATGCGGCCGAAGGGGGTGGAATCGGGGTCCTCGAGCAGGACGCCGGGCTCGAGGAAGGCGTAGATCTGGTCCATGCGCCGCGCCTCGACGGGGCTGACGCGGTGGTAGAGCATGTGCGGCGAGAGCTCGCTGGGGTGCTCGAGCCCGGCGGCCGCGACCAGGTCCGCCAGCGCCGCGACGGTGCGTGCGTGATAGCTTTGCGCGCGTCTCGCCTTGTCCTCGACCACCAGCCCGCGCTGGCGGTTGGGATTGTGCGTGGTGACGCCGGTCGGGCAGCGGTCGGTGTGGCACTTCATCGACATCACGCAGCCGATCGAGAACATGAAGGCGCGCGCGGCATTGCACCAGTCGGCCCCGACCGCCAGCGCCGCGGCCATGGTGGCAGCATCGGTGATCTTGCCCGCGGCGCCGATGCGCACGTGCTCGTCGAGCCGCGTGCCCACCAGCGCGTTCCTGACCAGGATCAGTCCCTCCCTGAGCGGCATGCCGACCTTGTCGGTGAATTCCTGCGGCGCCGCGCCGGTGCCGCCCTCGCCGCCGTCGACGACGATGAAGTCCGGCTTGATGCCGGTCTCGAGGATCGCCTTGCAGATGGCCATGACCTCGCCGGCATGGCCGACGCACAGCTTGAACCCGGCCGGCTTGCCGCCGGACAGCTCGCGCATGCGCGCGATGAACTGCAGCAGCTCCGCCGGCGTCGAGAAGGCGCTGTGCGCGCTGGGCGAGATGCAGTCCTCGCCCTGGGCCACGCCGCGCGCCCGGGCGATCTCGGGCGTGACCTTGGCGCCCGGCAGGATGCCGCCATGGCCCGGCTTGGCGCCCTGGCTGAGCTTCAGCTCGACCATCTTGATGCGCGCGTCGCGCGCCGTCTCGGCGAAGGCCTCCGCGTCGAACGTGCCGTCGCGGTTGCGGCAGCCGAAATAGCCGGTGCCGATCTCCCAGACCAGGTCGCCGCCGTGCTTGAGGTGATAGGGGCTGACGCCGCCCTCGCCCGTGTCCTGGTAGAAGCCGCCGCGCGCCGCCGCGAGATTGAGCGTCTCGACCGCGCGCTGGCCGAGCGAGCCGAAGCTCATCGCCGAGACGTTGAGGATCGAGGCCGAGTAGGGGTGCTCGCACTGCGGCCCGCCGACGCTCACGCGGAACGGATCGGGCGCCTTGGCCGCGGGCGCGACCGAGTGGCACAGGAACTCGTATTCCGAGGAATAGGTGTCGAGCTCGGTGCCGAAGGGGTGCACCCCCTCCTGCCCCTTGGCCCGGGCATAGACGATGCGCCGCGACTCGCGCGGGATCGGCCGGCCGCTCAGGTCGCTCTCGACGATGTACTGGCGCAGATAGGGGCGCAGCGCCTCCATGATCCAGCGCACATAGGCGACCACCGGATAGTTGCGCATCAGCGTGTGCCGGGTCTGCACC
>NZ_JBZSYN010000054.1:0-25092 GCF_058622915.1 Thermohalobaculum sp.
ATCGAGCAGGTGCCCGTGTTCTCCGGGCTCGCCCCCGAGCAGCGCCGCGCCATGGCGCGCCGGCTGCGCCCCAGATTCACCGTGCCCGGCGAGACCGTGGTGGCCGAGGGCGAACGCGGCACGGACATGTATTTCATCGCCTCAGGCGCGCTTGAGGCGCGCGGCACCGGCGATCCGGTGCCGCTGTCGAACGGGGATTTCTTCGGCGAGCTGGCGCTGTTCATGCCCTATCGGCGGCGGCGCACGAGCGTGGTCTCGATGGGGTTCTGCCGGCTCCTGACGCTGTCGCGGCGCGACTTTCTCAGGTTGACCCGGCGCGACCCCGGCATCGAGACGCTGATCCGCGGCGCCGCCGAATCCCAGCTCGGCCGCGAGTTCCCGGTGCTGCCCCCCGCAGCCGAGAAGCCCGCGCCGGCACGCGCCGGGCGGTGAGCCGGCGGCTTGCCGCAGGCGCCCCGGCACCCCACTTCTAAGCCGTACAACCCACTGCCCGAGGAGGCGCCGATGAGCACGGACACACAGGCCACCTGCCGGGTCTTCCGGCCGGGAAAGACCTATCAGGGCAAGCAGGGATTCTCTTATTTTGAAGGGGTTTCGGCGGAATCGGCGGGCGCGCACGGCATCTGCATGCACCTCCTGACCATCCCGCCCGGCCAGCGCGCGAAGGCCCATATGCACGAGAGCCACGAGACCGCGATCTACGTGCTGAGCGGCACCAGCGAGATGTGGTACGGGCCACGGCTCGAGCACCACATGACAGTGGGCGCGGGCGAGATGCTCTATATCCCCGCGAACATGCCGCACCTGCCCGCGAACCCGGGTTCCGACCCGGTCACGGCGGTGATCGCGCGCACCGATCCGCACGAGCAGGAGAGCGTCAAGCTGCTGCCCGAGCTCGAGCGACTGGTGCCCCGCTGAGGCACCGCAACTCTTGCATGTCTTATATAAGACATGCATGAATTTACCTTAAAATGAGGGGTATTTCTTAACCGTGTCGCGGCGCCAGCCTAGACGCCGCGGGCGATGCCCCTGCGCCGGCTGAGCTGGCGCTCGCGCCATACGATCATCAGCCCGCCGACGACGATCAGCACGGCCCCGGGCATCAGCCGGTCGAACGGCGCCTCGGCGAAGAACAGCCAGCCGAGCGCGAAGGCGATCGGGATGCCGAAATAGTTGAACGGGGCGAGGTTGCTCGGCTCGGTCATGCGAAACGAGATGACCAGGCACAGCACGCCGCAGCCACCGACTGTGCCCATCGCCACCAGCCAGCCCAGCTCGGCCGCCGAGGCCACCGGGCTGAAGCCCCCCGTCGCCAGGGCGAGCAGGATGGCGCCGGCCAGCGCGGCGGAGTTCGAGTAGAGGTTGAGCAGCGCCGTGGGCACCTCATCGTCGATCAGCCGCGCGGTGACGGAGTTGATCGCATAGCCCATGGCCGCGCCGAGCGGCAGCAGCGCGTTGAGGGTGAAGGTATCCGAGCCCGGCTGCATCACCCAGACCACGCCGGCAAACCCGATCAACACCGCGACCCAGCGCACCCAGCCCACGCGCTCGCCCAGGATCGGCACGGAGAAGGCGACGATGAACAGCGACATGGCGAAGGTGATGGTCGAGGCGGTGGCGAATTCGAGCCGTGCCAGCGCCAGGTAGAACATGAACTGCGCCATCGCCACGAAGCCGCCACGCAGCCAGGCGAGCCGCCACTGGCGGATGCGGAAGCGCCGCCCGCGCGCCTGCCAGTCGGCCGAGAGCCAGAGCACGGCCATCGCCGGAGCCATGGCGAAGAAATTGCGCCATGCCGAGAGCTCGGCGGCGCCAAAGCCCGCCGGCCCGGCCGAGAGATGCTTGATGATCGCCCCCATGAGGTCGAGCAGGAAGATCCCGAAGAGGTTGACCCCGATCGCCAGCAGCGTCGAGCCCGTCGTTCTCGCTTGCGCCTGCGCCCGCACCCCTCGCCTCCCCTGCCGCCGCACCGGCGCAGTCAAAGCCCGGCCGCGCGGGCGGCGCAAGTCCCTTCGCTTCCGGCCCGCTTGCCACGGGTGCCCCGCTGGCGCACAACCGCGGCCGGACCCGAAGAGGCGGCGATGCAGCGGCACTGGCCCTACAGCGAGGAGACGCGCGCGCATCTGGCGGCGAACCTGGCCACCTATGCCCGCCGCCGGCACCCCGCCGAGGGGCTGCGGCCGGCGGCGGTGAGCATCGTGCTGGCGCCCTCGGCCGCAGGCGAGACCACGCTCTTGCTGACGCGGCGGGTGGCGCGGCTGTCGAGCCATGCCGGGCAATACGCCCTGCCCGGCGGCCGCATCGACCCGGGCGAGAGCGCGCTGGCCGCCGCCCGGCGCGAGCTGGCCGAGGAGCTGGGCATCGCGGCTGCGCCCGGGACGGCGCTGGGCGCGCTCGACGACCTGCCGACGCGCTCGGGCTACCTGGTCACGCCCTTCGTCGTGTGGCTGGGGGCCGAGGCACGGCCGACGCCTTCGCCGCACGAGATCGCGGCGCTGTTTCGCGTGCCGCTTGGCGACCTGTTCGCCGGGCCGGGGCGCGGCGGCAACCGGCCCGAGGCGCGCGGCGCCGAGCACGCGCCGGGCGTGTTCTCGCGCTTCATCCCCACGCTCGGCCACGACCTGTTCGCGCCCACCGCGGCGATCCTCGACCACTTCCGCGAGGTGGCGCTGATGGGCCGGGCGCGCCCGGTCGTGGTCTTCGGCGAGCCGCCCTTCGCGCGGCGCTGAGGCGGGCTCGCGCCGCGATCACTGCTTGACGGGCACCGTCAGCGGCTGGCCTTCGTCGCCGACGAAGAAGACGAGAATCTTCGCGCCCTCGCTGGAGCTGGCATTGCGGCCGACCATCGCCTGATTGGGCGTCTCATAGAGCATCTCGCCGGCCGAGGCCGTCTGCTTCTGTCCGCCCGCGAGATCGATCTCGACGGAGCCTTCGAGCACATAGACGAAGACGTTGCCCGGATGAATGTGACGCAGCGTCTGCCAGCCCGGAGGGATGTCGAGGCGCACCGCGTCGACCTCCTTGCCGGCCATGCCGTGCAGCGGCTGCTTGAGCAGCGGCGTCCGCGTCTCGGTCGCCCCCTGCATTTCGCTGCCCGCCAGCGCGGTGCTGGCGAGGAGGCACAAGGCTATCGTGAGGATCGAGAATTTCATGGCGGGCCCTTTCCCTGAACAAAGGCGAGCCCCACCCTCGGTGCCAGCATAGCACGTCGGCGACGCAGACGTGAGATGGCGCGCCATCGCCGCGGCGCCCGATCCCGCGGCCTTCGGCCGGCGCCGGTTCCGGGCGGCGGGAATCTGCGCGGGACCTGTCGGTTTTCGTTGCAATTCGTAAATTTCGACAGAGAATGCGCCGAAACGACAGAAAACGCTGCGGGACGGAAGGACGCCCATGCAGGATTTCGGGGCCGCCTTCGGACAGGCCTTTGCCTTGATCGCCTCGGGGAACCACGACCTCCTCGAGATCATCGCGCTGTCGCTCAGGGTCAGCCTGAGCGCCGTGGCGCTGGCCTGCGCCATCGGCATGCCGCTGGGCGCGGCGCTGGCGGTGGCGCGCTTTCCCGGCCGCTCCGGCGCGGTGCTGGTGGTCAACGCGCTGATGGGCCTGCCGCCGGTGGTGGTCGGGCTGGGCGTGTATCTGACGCTGTCGGCGGCCGGGCCGCTGGGGCCGCTGCAGCTGCTCTACACCCCCACCGCGATGGTAATCGCCCAGGCGATCCTGGTCACGCCGATCGTCGCGGCGCTGTCGCGGCAGGTGATCGAGGACATGCACGGCGAATACGACGAGATGCTGCGCTCGATGAACGCCTCGCGCGTTGGCACGGTGGCGACGCTGCTGTGGGACGCGCGCTATTCGCTGATCACGGCGGCGCTCGCCGGGCTCGGCCGGGCGCTGGCCGAGGTCGGGGCGGTGCTGATCGTCGGCGGCAACATCAACCACGTCACCCGGGTGATGACCACGGCGATCGCGCTCGAGACCTCGAAGGGCGAGCTGGCCATGGCGCTGGGGCTGGGCATGATCCTGATCACCATCTCGCTGATCGTGAACGCTGCGCTGATGGGGCTGCGCGCCAGCGCGGCGCGCATGGCCTATGCGTGACATGGCCGAAATCGGCGAGCGCGCGGCCGGGATCTGGCCCGTGGTGGTGGAGGACGTGGTCTACGAGGCCGCCGGGCGCCGGCTGGTCGACGGCGTCTCGCTGACGCTGCGCCCGGGGCCCTTGACCTGCATCATGGGGCCGAACGGCGCCGGCAAGAGCCTCTTGATCCGGCTGATCGCGGGGCTGTTGCGGCCCTCGGCCGGGCGGATCACCTATGGCGGGGCGCCGGCGCCGGCGCGCAACCGCCTGGCCGTGGTATTCCAGCGCCCGGTGCTGTTGCGCCGCTCGGTGCGCGCCAACCTGGCGCACGCGCTGGCGACTTATGGCGTGCCGCGGGCCGCGCGCCACGGGCGCATCGCCGAGCTGCTGGCGCTGGGCCAGCTCGAGGCGCTGGCCGAGCAGCCGGCCCGCGTGCTGTCGGGTGGCGAGCAGCAGCGGCTGGCCATGGTGCGCGCGCTGGCGGCGGAGCCCGCGCTGATCCTGCTCGACGAGCCGGCGGCGAGCCTGGACCCGCAGGCGACCGTCGCGGTCGAGGCGCTGGTGCGCGCCGCGGCCGCGGGCGGCACCAAGGCGGTGCTGGTCACGCATGACCGCGACCAGGCGCGGCGGCTGGCCGGCGAGGTGATCTTCGTGCACCGCGGCCGGGTCACCGAGCGCGGCCCCGCCGCCGACTTCTTCGACCACCCGCAGTCGCCCCAGGCAAAGGCCTACCTGGCCGGGCGGCTGCTTTTGTAGTGCCAAAACCCAAGGGAACGAAGGGAGCGAAACATATGCTGAAACAAGGATTCGCCGTGCTGGGCGCGGTGCTGGTCGCGGGCATGGCGCTGAGCCAGCCGGCGCACGCCGCGGACAAGTTCATCGTGGTGCAGTCGACCACCTCGACGCAGAATTCGGGGCTCTACGGCTATCTGCTGCCGAAGTTCGAGAAGAAGACCGGCATCCAGGTGCGCGTGGTCGCGGTGGGCACGGGACAGGCGCTGAAGAACGCCAAGAACTGCGACGGCGACGTGCTGGTGGTGCACGCCAAGCCGGCCGAGGAGAAATTCGTCGCCGCGGGCTATGGCGTGAAGCGCACCGACCTGATGTACAACGACTTCGTCATCGTCGGCCCCGCCAGCGACCCCGCCGGCATCGCCGGCATGAAGAAGGCCACCGCCGCGCTGACCAGGATCAAGCAGAAGAAGGCGCTGTTCGCCTCGCGCGGCGACGATTCGGGCACCAACAAGAAGGAGATGCGGCTGTGGAAGGCCGCCGGCATCGACCCGACCAAGGCGAGCGGCAAGTGGTATCGCGAGACCGGCTCGGGCATGGGCGCGACGCTGAACGCCGCGGTCGGCATGCACGCCTATACGCTGACCGACCGGGCGACCTGGATCTCGTTCGGCAACAAGGACCACTTCAAGATCCTGGTGCAGGGCGACCCGGCGCTGTTCAACCAGTACGGCGTGATCCTGGTGAACCCGAAGAAGTGCCCGAACGTGAAAGTCAAGCTGGGCCAGGAGTTCATCGACTGGCTGCTGTCGAGCGAGGGGCAGAAGGTGATCGCCTCCTACCGGCTGCAGGGCAAGCAACTGTTCCATCCCAACGCGCCGAAGTAGGATGGCAGCGCCGAGTCGACCGAAGTGAGTCGATTGGGCTGAGTCGATTGGGCTGAGACGATCGGGCCGGCGCCTCCCCGCCAGTCCGTTCCGATGCGCCGCCCTGGCGGGACGGGGGTGGCGCATCACCTTTTCGGGGGAGCGGCATTCTGCCCGTTGCCCCCGCTCCCGCACGGGTTTAATTGGGGCCCGATGTCGATCTGGCGCTACGCAAATCCGGCCGAGTTCATGCGCGTCTCCGGGCGCGCGCTGAAGCCCGTGTGGATCGCGGCGGTGGTGCTGCTGACGATTGGCGTGGTCTGGTCGGTGTTCTTCACGCCCGACGACTACAAGCAGGGCTCGACGGTCAAGATCATGTTCATCCACGTGCCCTCGGCCATGCTGGCGATCAACATCTACTTCGTGATGGCCTTCGCCTCGGGCGTGGGCATCGTGCGCCGGCACCATGTGAGCTTCCTGGTGGCCAAGGCGGCGGCGCCGATCGGCGCCTCGTTCACCGCGGTGGCGCTGATCACCGGCTCGATCTGGGGCGAGCCGATGTGGGGCACCTGGTGGGCGTGGGACGCGCGGCTGACCTCGGTGCTGGTGATGTTCTTCTTCTACCTGGGCTACATCGCGCTGTGGGAGACGATCGACGAGCCGGAGAAGGCGGCCGACCTGTCGGGCGTACTGTGCCTGGTGGGCGTGATCTTCGCCTTCCTCTCGCGCTATGCGGTGAACTTCTGGGCGACGCTGCACCAGGGCGCCTCGCTGAGCCTGGCGCCGGGGCAGCGGGTGGCCGACGCCTTCCGCACCCCGCTCTACGTGATGATCGTGGCCTTCTACCTGTTGTTCATCGCGCTCCTTCTGGTCAGGGCGCGCACCGAGATCCGACGGCGCCGGGCGCGGGCGCTGCGGCTGCACAACGTGCCGGCATGAACCCCTTCGACGACCAGTATGCGCTCTACGGCATCTCGGCCTACCTGGCCACGGCCGCCATCATCGGCTGGCTGATCTGGACCACGCTGAGCGCCAGCGCGCGGGCGCGGCGCGAGCTCAACGAGGTGGAGCGGGAGCGCCGGCGATGACCGACGAGACCAGCCGCGAGGAGCCGCCCGCAGGCGGCGAGGCGGGCGCAGAAGGCGGGCGCTTCCGCTTCTGGATGCTGCTGCCGGCCTTGGGCGCCGCGGCGGTGCTGGCGATCTTCCTGGTCGGGCTGGAGCAGCCCAATGGCGGGCGCGACCTGCCCTCGGCGCTGATCGGCAAGCCGGCGCCGCAGTTCACCCTGCCGCCGCTCTATGACGGGGGCAAGGGGCTGTCGACCGCCGACCTCAAGGGGCCCGGCGTCAAGCTGGTCAATGTCTGGGCGAGCTGGTGCGTGCCCTGCCGTGCCGAGATGGCCGAGCTGGGCAAGCTGGCCGACATGGGCATCACGATCTATGGCATCAACTACAAGGACCGCGGCGCGGCGGCGAAGGCCTTCCTCGAGGAGCTGGGCAACCCCTTCGCCCGCATCGGCGCCGACCACTCGGGCCGGGTCGGCATCGACTGGGGCGTCTACGGCGTGCCGGAGACCTATGTGATCGATGCCAAGGGCCGCATCACCTACAAGAAGATCGGTCCGATCATGGAAGCCGACATCAAAAAGCAGATCCTGCCGGCGATCGAGAAGGCCAAGGCGGGCGGCTGAGTCAGCCCTGCTCGAGCGCGTGGCGCTTGAGCAGCGGCCACTGGAACGCCATGAAGACCAGCGTCATCGGCAGGTAGCCGAAGGTCTTGAAGTCGACCCAGATCGCGGTCGACTGGCTGCGCCAGACCAGCTCGTTGAGCACCGCCATGGCCAGGAAGAACAGCGCCCAGCGGCGGGTGAAGATGCGCCAGCCGGCGTCGTCGAGCGGCATCGATTCGCCCATCAGGTCCTTGAGATAGGAGCGCCGCCGCACCAGCCCGGCGCCCAGCACGGCGGCGAACACCAGGTTGATCACCGTGGGCTTCATCTTGATGAAGGTGGCGTCCTGCAGCCACAGCGTCAGCCCGCCGAACACCGCGACCACCACCGCGGTGACCAGCGCCATGCGCGGCAGGTGCCGCGTGAGACCCCATGACAGCGCCAGCGCGGCCAGCGTGGCGGCCATGAACACGGCGGTGGCGACGAACAGCGGCCCGCCCTTGCCCGCCAGCGCCGCGGCGCCGGTGATCGGGACGAGCAGGCCATGGATCGCCGGCACGCCCAGTAGGGTCTCGCCGTAGCGGAAGGTCAGGAAGAAGATCAGCAGCGGGCCGACGTCGAGGCCGAGCTTCACGAACGGGTGCGGCTGGGCGGCCTGCGCGGCAGCTGGTGCGGGGGACTGGGCGGGGGACTGGGCGGGGAGCTGGGTCATGGCTGGCTATCTAGTGGGTCGATGGGCGGCTGTCACCCCGTCTCGATGCGCACGGCGCCGAGCGCGATGACGACCATGAGCAACAGGCGCATGCGGCTGGTCCGCTCGCCCAGCGCGAGCCAGCCGATCAGGGCGGCGAACAGCACCGAGGTCTCGCGCAGGCTGGCCGCCTCGCCCACCTTGTCGAGCCGGGTCGCCAGCATCACGGCGCCGAACGAGCAGAACGCCGCCAGCGCCCCGGCCAGGCCGCGCAGCGCCAGCAGCCGGGCGCCGAGCGCGACCGGCGCGGCGCCCGAGGCCGCGTGCCGGCGGTGCCGCATGACGGCGATCAGCGGCATGGAGATGCCCTCGAAGGCGAAGAAGAAGACGAGGAAGGTGAAGGGGTCGGGCGCGGCGCGCACGCCGTAGGCGTCATAAGTGGTGTAGACCGCGACCGACAGCCCGGTGAGCACGGCGAAGCCGATGGCCGCGATCAGCCGGTCGCGGCCGATCGAGACGCCGCGGATGTTCACCACCGCGAGCCCGAAGATGCCGCCCGAGAGGAGAACCACGCCCAGCCACTGGCCCGGCGTGAAGTGCTCGCCGAAGACGAAGCCGGCGAAGATCACCGTGGCCAGCGGGCCGGTGCCGCGCACGATCGGGTAGACCAGCGTGTAGTGGCCGCGGCTGTAGGCCATGGCCATGAGCACCTTGTAGCCGGTCTGGATCGCCCAGGCCCCGGCCAGCAGCCCCCACAGGAAAAGATCGGGCGGCGGCACCGCAAACAGCGCCAGCGGCAGCGCCAGCGCCGCCACCCACAGGTCGATCACGGCGCGGCTGGTCCAGGGGTCGTGGCGGCCCTTCTGCAGCGCGCCGAGCGTGGCGTGGGCGAGCGCGGAGAACAGCGCCAGGCCGACGGCGGCGCGGGCGCCGTCGGGCGTGCCCTGGATGGCGAGGATCCACTCGGACGGGGTCATGCGGGGCCGGGGGCGGGGCCGGCGCCGGGTGGGGTGCTCACCCCCCTGCCCCGGTCAGCGCCCGGGCGAACTCCTCGGGGTCGAAGGGAGCGAGGTCGTCGATCTTCTCGCCCACGCCGATGGCGTGGATCGGCAGGCCGACCCGGTCGGCCAGCGCCACCAGGATGCCGCCCTTGGCGGTGCCGTCGAGCTTGGTCATCACCAGCCCGGTGACATTGGCGATCTTGCGGAAGATCTCGACCTGGCTGAGCGCGTTCTGGCCGGTGGTGGCGTCGAGCACCAGCACGGTGTTGTGCGGCGCCTCCGCATCGCGCTTGGCGAGCACGCGCACGATCTTGGCCAGCTCCTCCATCAGGTCCTTGCGGTTTTGCAGCCGCCCCGCGGTGTCGATCATCAGGATGTCGGCGCCGTCGGCCTCGGCCTTCTGCATCGCCTCGAAGGCGAGGCTGGCGGGGTCCGAGCCCTGCGGCGCGGTCATCACCGGCACGCCGGCGCGCTCGCCCCAGACCTGGAGCTGCTCGACGGCCGCGGCGCGGAAGGTGTCGCCAGCGGCGATCACCACGGACTTGCCGGCCGCGCGCAACTGGGCGGCGAGCTTGCCGATGGTGGTGGTCTTGCCCGAGCCGTTGACGCCGACCACCAGCACCACCTGCGGGCGCTTGGCGTAGAGCGGCAGGGGCCGGGCCACGGGCTCGAGGATCGCGGCGACCTCGGCGGCCAGCGCCTGCTTGAGCTCGTCGGTGGAGACGCGGCGGCCGAAGCGGCCCTCGGCGATGCGGGCGGAGAGCTTCAGCGCGGTGTCGACGCCGAGATCGGCGCTCACCAGCAGGTCCTCGAGGCTTTCGAGCATGGCGTCGTCGAGGACGCGCTTCTTCACCACGGTGGCGCCGGGCGCGGGCCGGGTGCCCAGCGCGCGCGAGAGGAAGCTGCCCTGCGTCTTCTCGGGGGGCTCGTACGGGGGCTGCGGCGCGGTGGGCGAGACCGGCGGCGGCGACAGCGGGCGGTCGGCGGGGGGCTGGCCGGGCTCGCGCGCGGTTTCCTCGACCACCTCCTCGGCGGCCTCGTCGACGATCGCCTCGAGCCCGGCGTCGAGGTTGGCCGAGGACTTGAACAGGCGCTCTTTCAGCTTGCCGAAGAAGGACATGGCGCTCCCGTGCGGTTGCGTGGCCGCCTGATTAGCGCGCGGGCGCGCCGGCGGGAAGGGTCAGGCGAGCAGCTGCGCGGGCGTGGCGCCGGTAATCGCACTGGTGATGATTGCGCCCTCGGGCCGGTCGGCGGCGAAGGCGACCTCGGCGAAGGTCTCGGTGCGGCCCGTGCGCGGCGTCTCGACCAGGATGCGGTGGGGGCGGCCGACCTGGGCGGCGAGGTAGGCGGCGGCGCGCTCGGCCCCCAGCGCGCGCAGGCGGGCGGCACGCTCGCGGCGCACGGCCTTGGGCACCTGCGGCATGCGCGCGGCGGGGGTGCCGCGGCGCGCCGAGTAGGGGAAGACGTGCAGCCAGGTGAGGCCGCAGTCCGCCACCAGGGCCAGGGTGTTGTCGAACTGCGCCTCGGTCTCGGTGGGGAAGCCCGCGATCAGGTCGGCGCCGAACACGATGTCGGGGCGGCGGGCGCGGATCGCCTCGCAGAAGCGGATGGCGTCGTCGCGCAGGTGGCGGCGCTTCATGCGCTTGAGGATCAGATCGTCGCCGGCCTGCAACGACAGATGCAGGTGCGGCATCAGCCGGGGCGCGGAGGCGATGGCGTCGATCAGTGCCGGGTCGGCCTCGATGGAGTCGATCGAGGACAGCCGCAGGCGGGCCAGCCCGGGCACGAGGCGCAGGATGCGCTGCACCAGATCGCCCAGCCGCGGGCGGCCGGGCAGGTCGGCGCCCCAGGAGGTGAGGTCGACCCCGGTCAGCACCACCTCGTTGAAGCCGCGGCCTGTGAGGCGGCGGATCTGCTCGACCACCACGCCGGCGGGCACCGAGCGCGAGTTGCCGCGGCCATGGGGGATGATGCAGAAGGTGCAGCGGTGGTCGCAGCCGTTCTGGATCTGCACATGTGCGCGGGCGCGGGTGCCGAAGCCGTCGATCAGGTGGCCGGCGGTCTCGCGCGCGGACATGATGTCGTCGACCAGGATGCGCTCGGTCTCGCCGATCAGGTCCGGGGCGGCGATGCGGGCCCAGGTGGCCGGGCGCATCTTCTCGAGGTTGCCCACGACCTGGTCGACCTCGGGCATCGCGGCGAAGGTGGCGGGCTCGGTCTGGGCGGCGCAGCCGGTGACGACGAGCCGCGCCGCGGGGTGATCGCGGCGCAGGCGCCTGATCTGCTGGCGGGCCTGGCGCACGGCCTCGGCGGTGACGGCGCAGGTGTTGACCACGACCGCGTCCTCGAGCCCGGCCTGCGTGGCGAGGTCGGTCATGGCCTGGGTCTCGTAGGCGTTCAAGCGGCAGCCGAAGGTGACGAAGCGGGGGGCGGTCATGCGCCGACCCCGGCGAGGAAGGCGGGCGAGAGGCGGCCCTCGAAGACATCGGCGACGGGGCCGGTCATCAGCACATGGCCGTCGGCGCGGTATTCGACCTCGAGCGGGCCGCCGTCAAGGGCGACGGTGACGCGGCGCTCGATCAGCCCCTTGCGCACGCCCGCGACCACCGCGGCGCAGGCGCCCGAGCCGCAGGCGAGCGTGATGCCGGCGCCGCGCTCCCACACGCGCAGGCGGATCGCCGCCGGCGAGCGGACCTGGACGAACTCGACATTGGTGCGCTGGGGGAAGAGGGGGTGCGTCTCCCAGTGCGGGCCGACCTCGGCGAGCGGCACCGCCTCGGCGTCGTCGACGAAGAAGACGCAGTGCGGGTTGCCCATGGAGACGGCGCCGGGCTCGCCCGCGAGCGGCAGCGAGACGGTGTCGTGCGCCTCGGCGAGCGGGATGTCGCGCCAGCCGGTGCGGGCCGGGCCCATGTCGACGCGGATGCGCCCGTCGGCGAGGCGCTCGGCGGCGAGCCGGCCGTTGGCGGTCTGCATGGCGAGGCTGGGCGCGCCGCTCTCCTGCATAAGCAGGTGGGCAACGCAGCGGGTGGCGTTGCCGCAGGCGCCGGCCATCGAGCCGTCGGCATTGAAGAAGGTGACGCTTGCATCGGCGCCGTCGGCCTGCGCGATCACCGCGAGCTGGTCGAAGCCTACGCCGCGGTGGCGGTCGCCCAGCGCGCGCGCCAAGGCCGGCGTCACGGGGTCGCCCGTGCCGCGCGCGTCGATGATGACGAAGTCGTTGCCCAGCCCGTGCATCTTGAGAAAGCGCAGGCCGGGAGACGCGTCCGTTGCCCGCCGGTCCATAGCGCGCGGTATATAACGCCCATGCGCGCGGCGCGCCAGTCCGCCGCGTCCCAGTGCGCGGCCGGTCAGGCGCGGGAGAGCGTGCGGGCGACGGCGTCGCGCCAGCCGGCGTATTTCGCCGCTCGCGTTGCCTCGTCGAGGGCGGGCTCGAAGCGGCGGTCGAGCGCCCAGGTGCGGGCGAACTCCTCGGGCCCTGGATAGACGCCGGCGCGCATGCCGGCGAGCCAGGCGGCGCCGAGCGCTGTGGTCTCGGCGATGCGGGGCCGGTCGACCGGGGCGCCGAGGATGTCGGCGAGAAACTGCAGCGTCCAGTCGCTCGCCGTCATGCCGCCGTCGACGCGCAGCACGGTGCCGGGCTCGCCGTCCCAGTCGCCCTGCATCGCCTCGAGCAGGTCGCGGGTCTGGTAACCGACGCTCTCGAGCGCGGCACGGGCGAGCTCGGCCGGGCCGGTGTTGCGCGCGAGCCCGAAGATCGCGCCGCGGCACTCGGCATCCCAGTAGGGCGCGCCGAGGCCGACGAAGGCAGGCACCAGATAGACGCGCTGGGCCGGGTCGGCGCGCTCGGCCATGGGCTGGGTCTCGGCCGCGTCGCGGATGAGCCTCAGCCCGTCGCGCAGCCATTGCACCACGGCGCCGGCGATGAAGATGGAGCCTTCCAGCGCATAGGTCGGCTTGCCGTCGAGCTGGTAGGCGATGGTGGTGAGCAGGCGGTTCCTGGACGGCACGAGGTCCGCGCCGGTGTTCAAAACGGCAAAGCAACCAGTGCCATAGGTCGATTTTATCATGCCGGGTGTGAAGCATGCCTGGCCCACCGTCGCGGCCTGCTGGTCGCCGGCCACGCCCAGGATCGGGATGGCGCGGCCGAACAGGTCGGGGCGGCTTGTGCCGAAATCGGCCGAGCAATCGCGCACCTGAGGCAGCATGGCCATGGGCACGTCGAGCAGTCGGCACAGGTCGTCGTCCCAGCGGCCCTCGCGGATGTTGTAGAGCAGCGTGCGCGAGGCGTTGGTGGCGTCGGTGACGTGGTGCGTGCCGCCCGTCAGCCGCCACACCAGGTAGCTGTCGACGGTGCCGAAGAGGAGCTCGCCGGCGTCCGCCTTGGCGCGGGCGCCCTCGACGTTGTCGAGGATCCAAGCGAGCTTGGTGCCCGAGAAGTAGGGGTCGGCGAGAAGCCCGGTGCGCTCGGTGATCATCGCCGCGTGGCCGTCCTCGCGCAGGCGCACGCAGATCGGCGCAGTGCGCCGGTCCTGCCACACGATGGCGTTGGTCACCGGCCGGCCGGTCGCCTTCTCCCACACCACCGTGGTCTCGCGCTGGTTGGTGATGCCGATGGCGGCGATGTTCCCGGGCCCCAGCCCGGCGCGCTCGAGCGCGGCGCGGCAGGTGGCGGCGGTGGTGGCCCACAAGTCCTCGGGGTCGTGCTCGACCCAGCCCGAGTCGGGGAAGTGCTGCGCGAACTCCTGCTGCGCGTTGGCGACGACACGGCAGGAGGCGTCGAAGATCATCGCCCGCGTCGAGGTGGTGCCCTGGTCGATGGCGAGGACGTGGGGGGGCATCGGATTCCTCCTCGGCTTCCTCCGCTGCGGCGCCGTCATGGGCGCGTTTTGCCAGTGGTAGCCGAGAACGCCGCCGCCCGCCAACCGCGATGCAGGCTTCCGCCGCGCGCGCGGTTGCCCTAGGTATCGGGGGGTCCGCCCCCCCTGCCCGCCCGGAGAGCCCGATGAGCGTTCGCACCGTCCCGACCCGCCCGTTCGAGGGGCAGAAGCCCGGCACCTCGGGCCTGCGCAAGAAGACCCGCGAGTTCATGCAGCCGGGCTATCTGGAGAACTTCGTGCAGGCGGCAATCGACGCGCTGGGCGGGGTCGCGGGCCGGACCCTGGTGCTGGGCGGCGACGGGCGCTTCTGGTCGGCCGACGCAGCGCAGACGATCCTGCGCATGGCCGCGGCGAACGGGGCGGCGCGGATGATCGTGGGGCGGGGCGGGCTGCTCTCGACCCCGGCGGCCTCGTGCGTGATCCGCAAGCGCGGCGCTGAGGCCGGGTTCATCCTTTCGGCCAGCCACAACTCCGGCGGCCCGGACGAGGATTTCGGCGTCAAGGTGAACACCTCGGCCGGCGGGCCGGCGCCCGAGGGCGTGACCGAGGCGATCCACCGGCGCACGAAGGAGATCGATCAGTACCGCATCGTGGAGGCGCCCGAGGTGGCGCTGGACCGGCCCGACGAGCAGGGGCTGGGCGGGATGACGGTGGAGGTGATCGACCCGGTCGCCGACTACCAGGCGCTGATGGAGCGACTGTTCGACTTCGAGGCGATCCGGGGGCTGTTCGCCTCGGGCTTCACCATGCGCTTCGACGCGCTGCACGCGGTGACGGGGCCCTATGCCAGGGCGATCCTCGAGCACGCGCTGGGGGCGCCCGAGGGCACGGTAATGCGCGCCGAGCCGCTGCCCGATTTCGGCGGGCTGCACCCGGACCCCAATCCGGTGCACGCGCACGAGCTCTATGCGCTGATGTTCTCGGACGACGCGCCCGACCTCGGCGCCGCGGCGGACGGCGACGGCGACCGCAACATGATCGTGGGGCGGGGCTGCTACGTCACCCCCTCGGACAGCCTGGCGGTACTGGCGGCCAACGCGCAGCTTGTGCCGGGCTACGCCAAGGGGCTCGCCGGGGTGGCGCGCTCGATGCCGACCAGCCGCGCGGCGGACCGGGTGGCGGCGCGGCTGGGCATCCCGGCGCACGAGACGCCGACGGGGTGGAAGTTCTTCGGCAACCTGCTCGACGCCGGCATGGCGACGCTGTGCGGCGAGGAGAGCTTCGGCACCGGCTCGGACCATGTGCGCGAGAAGGACGGGCTGTGGGCCGTGCTGATGTGGCTGAACCTCATGGCGGCGCGGCGCGAGGGCGTGGCCGAGGTGATGCGGCGGCACTGGGCCGGGCACGGGCGCGACTATTACTCGCGCCACGACTACGAGGCGCTGGAGACGGCGCCGGCCGAGGGGCTGATCGAAGCGCTGCGCGGGCGCCTGCCGGCGCTGCCGGGCACGCGGGCCGCGGGGCTGGAGGTCGAGGCGGCGGACGACTTTCGCTATGTCGACCCGGTGGACGGCTCGGTGGCCGAGCACCAGGGGGTGCGCGTGTTCTTCCGCGCGGGGGCGCGAGCGGTGTTCCGGCTGTCGGGCACCGGGACCGCGGGGGCGACGCTGAGGGTCTATCTTGAGCGCTTCGAGCCCGACCCGGCGCAGCACGGGCTGGACCCGCAGGAGGCGCTGGCGGACGTGATCGCGGCGGCCGACGAGATCGCGGGGATCGGCGCGCGGACCGGGCGAGCGGGGCCGGACGTTCGGACCTGAGCCGCCCGCGCGCGCTCAGGCGCGGCGGGCGATGCGAAAGCCCAGTTCCGTCAGTATCAGCCGCCAGCGCTTCGCCGCGATGGAGGTGCCGCGGGCCGTGGTGTAGGGCGCTGCGGCGAGCAGCAGTCCGTCGCCCCGGGGCGTCAGCGTACCGGTGGCGGCGGACCCGTCGGCGAATTCGACCAGGCAAGGGGCCGGTGCGGCGAGGGGCACGACCAGCGGCGCTGCCTCGAACGTGCCGTGCGCGCCCGGGTAAAGGTGCGAGCCGGTGGCGCGCAGGACGAGGGAGCTGCTCATTCGGCCGGCTCAGCGCGGGGCGTGCGGGCGAGCACCGTGGCGGAGGCGAGGACAACCGCGGCGGTGCACCACCACGCCAGCCCGTAGCCGCCGAGCCAGGCCAGCGCGGCGAAGACCGGGGGCGCCACGGTGTAGATGGCGAAGGTGCAGAAGGTGACCGCGGCGGTGGCCTCGGACACCTCGGCGGGGGGCGCGAGGCGGGCCACCTCGGCGAGATAGAGGCCGTTCCAGGTGGAGATGCCCGTCCCCGCCAGCGCCGCCGCGCCGAAGAGCGCGGCGTGGCCCCAGCTTGCCTGCACGAACGAGAGCATCACCAGGACGCAGGCCGAGGCCACGGCCATCACCACCAGCATCAGCCGGGTCGAGCCGAGCCAGTCGGCCACGACGCCGACCACCAGTCGCCCGCTCAGCGCGGCTGCGTGCATGGTGGCATAGAGCGCCCCGGCCAGCGCCAGGCTGAGGCCGAGCCCGTCGGTGAGGTAGGTGGTGAGGAAGGCAAGCGTGGAGGAATGCGCCGTGCCCAGGCCGAGGCTGGCGAGCGCCACGGGCACGAGCTGGGGCATGCGGCGCAGCGTGCGGAAGGGCGACAGCGCGTTGGCCGGGGTGATGAGCGCGCGGAGACGGAAGCGCGCGCCGCTGGCGCCGGTGCGAAAGCGCGCCGGCGCGAGCAGGAGCAGCGCCGCCGCCGCCAGCGGCATGGCCGCAAGTGTGGCCAGCCCCACCCGCCAGCCCAGCGCGGCGGCCAGCCCGGCCCCGACCAGCCCGGCCAGCGCGCCGCCGGCCGGCACCCCGGCCTGGCGCACCGAGAACACCGTGCCCCACAAGCGCCGGGGCGCGTGGCTCGACAGGATCTGGCTGCCCGCCGGCGCCGTCACGCCGTAGGCGAAGCCGATCGCCACCGCGCCCGCGAAGACGCCGGCGAGCACACCGGTGAGGATCAGCGCCGCGCCGCCGACCGCCAGGACGCAGGCCACGACGATGGCGCGCAGCGGCCCCAGCACCGGGGTCACCGCGCTGTTGGCGGCGAACAGCCAGATCGCGCCGAGGCCGATCAGCCCGCCGATCAGCCCCACCGTCTCGGGGGCCATGCCGAGCGAGGCGACGAAGGCGGGCGCCAGCACAGGCACACCGAGCTCGATGGCCGCAAGCGTCATCTGCGGCATGAGGACGAGCATCAGGGCGATGAGCGTGTCGCGCATGGAAAGGACGGGGCCCGGGGAGCGCAGGGGGTGCAGGACGTGCCGCCGATCCTCGGGCAACGGGTCGGATTGTCAAGGCGCGGGGCGGGAGGCCCTTGCCCGGCCGGGCGGTCTTTCCAAGGCGGCGCCGCGGGCGCCGGCCAGCGCCTCAGGCGCTGTCGGCAGGCGGCGGCGCGAGCGAGGCGCGCTCGACGATCCTGGTCTCTATGGTCACGCTGGCGCCGGGCTCGCCGGTGCCGATCAGCCGCAGCAGGAGCTGCGCGCCCCCCTGCCCCATCCTGCGATGCGGCACCCGCACGGTGGTCAGTGGCGGGGTCACCGCGACGGCGAGCTCGATGTCGTCGAAACCAACGACGGAGAGGTCGCGCGGCAGTTCGAGCCCGAGCTCGTGCGCGCAGCGCAGCGCGCCGGCGGCCTGCACGTCGTTACCGCAGATGATCGCCGTGGGCCGCGGCGTGAGCGCCAGGAGGCGCTTGGTCGCCGCGGCGCTGGCGTCCAGCGTGTAGAGCGACTCGACCAGATAAGGCGCCTCGAGGCTGCCGCCCCGGGCCTCGAGCGCCTGGCGCACGCCGTGCACGCGGTCGGCCGCCCGGTCGTTCCAGGCCGTCACGCCGGCGATCATGGCGACATGACGATGGCCGAAGCCGAGCACGAACTCCGCCATCCGCCGCGCCGCGCCGCGATTGTCGAACCCGACGCACGGGTGCGGGCAGTCGGCGCGGTGGTTCCACAGCAAGACGAAGGGGACCCGGCGCTCGCGCAGCAAGCGATAGGTCTCCTCGGGGCGGGCCTCGCCGATCAGCACCAGCCCGTCGACGCCGCGCCCCAGAAGCGCCCGGACCTGCCGGGCCTCGCGCTCGGGGTCGTAGCGCGAGGTGGCGATGAGCAGGATGACGCCGTTCTCGGACAGCTCGTCCTGCAGCGCCTGCAGACCGAGCGCGAAGATGGCGCTCTCCATCGTCGGGATGATCGCCCCGATCGTGTTCGTCCGGTTGGAGGCAAGGGCCCGGGCGCCGAAATTCGGCGTGTAGCCCAGCTCGGCCACCGCTGCCTCGACCCGCGCGCGGGTCTCGGGCCTGACGCGGTCGGGGGCATTGAGGCAACGCGAGACAGTGGCGGTCGAGACGCCCGCGCGCCGCGCCACGTGCCTGAGGGTGGGTAACCCGTTGGGGTTCATGCGGAAGTTCCACCTGGGCCTGCGTCGGATGCCCCTTATACTATATGCAAGCGTTATCAGCAATCATGAAAACGCTTGCATTCGCGATGCAAGCGCTTACAATTTGCAAACACAGGGCGATTCGCAGAAACGCCAACGCCAAGGGAGACGCAGCGCCATGACGGGACACGGAAATCTGCCGCTTGCCGCAGCACTGGTCTGTTTCCTGGTCTATTTCGGCAATGTCGCCGCCGGCGCGGCCGGCGTTGGCGTCTATCTGAGCGACGTCGGCGAAATGCTCATGCTCTTCGCCGCATCGATCTTCTTCGTCATCGGCGTGCTCATGCGCGAGGCGGCGGAGAACGGCAAGAACTGAACCCACACTCACCAGATCAACAGTCAGGGAGGACAGATCGGATGGCCGCGGACAAGGAGAAGATGGAACTGAGGTCGCTCGAGCGGCGCAATTTCCTCAAGCTGGCGGGCACCAGCGGCTTTACCGCCGCGGTCGTGGCCGGCGCGGCGGGCACCCTGTGGTCAGAGAAGGCCGCCGCGCAGACCGCGAACGAGGAGCGCCGGCGCGAGCGGACCGCCAAGTACATCATGAACGTCGCGACCGCCTATGTGCTGACGGCGGACCGCAGCTATCCGATCATGCAGCTCGACTTCAAGGAGAACATCCAGAACGCGACCAACGGCAAGATCTACGTCAAGCTTGCCCCTGGGGGCCAGCTCGGCGCCGGCGGCGCGCTTGCCGAGAAGGTGCAGGGCGGCACGATCCAGGCGGCGCAGCATTCGCTGTCGAACTTCGCCCCCTTCGCGCCGGTGGTCGATCTGATCAACATGCCCTACCTGTGCGGCGCCAACCAGCGCTTCGTCAACCTGGTCCACTCGGATGTGTGGAAGACCATGGTGAACCCGCTGGTCGAGGCCAAGGGATTCAAGCCGCTGTGGTACGTGGTTATCGACCCGCGCACGGTGGCGATCCGCAAGGGCGGCAAGGGGCCGGTCAAGGTGCCCTCCGATCTCGAGGGCATCAAGTTCCGCGTGCCGGGCTCGGAGATGCTGCAGCAGTACTACCGCATGGTCGGCGCCAACCCGACCCCGATCGCCTGGGGCGAGACGCCCTCGGCGATCAAGCAGGGTGTGGCCGACGCGCTCGACCCCTCGGTCGAGGCCCTCTATGTCTTCGGCTTCAAGGACATCCTGAGCTATGTCACCTTCACCCGCGCGGTGCCTGACAGCCAAGTCTATTCGTGCAATCTGAAGTGGTTCAACGGGCTGCCCAAGGACGTGCGGGACGGCATCGACTTCGCCTCCGAGATCACCGCCCAGCAGAACCTCGCCAAGGTGCCGGCGGCGCGCAACTTCGTCATGGCCGAGATGCGCCGCGCGGGCGTCCAGTTCTACACCCCGACCAAGGCGGAGCTGGCCAAGTGGAAGGAGGCCGGCGGCTACCAGCGCTCGGAGTGGGACCGCTTCAAGGTCAAGCTGGCCGGCTCGATGGACGCCTTCAACAAGCTCGCCGAGGCGGCCGGCACCAACCAGTGCCGCTATTACGTGAACGACGCCTGAGGCACTGGTCCGCCGGGGCCGCCACGGCCCCGGCGACGGTGCCACTGTCCAGATTGCGCCGCGGGGGCGCCGGCGCGGCTTCGGCCGCGGGCGGCGGCGCGGCAAGGGAGGTCGACGTGCTCAAATCAATCGATCGCAATGCCGAGCGCTGGCTGCTGCTGGTCTTCTACACCATGCTGGTGGCGACCATGGCGGTGGAGGTGATCCGGCGCGAGGTGTTTTCGTATTCCTCGATCTGGGGCGAGGAGATCGTGCGCTACTCGTTCATCTACCTGGCCTGGATCGGCGCCTCGGCCGCAGTACGCGAGCGCGGCCATATCCGCATCGACGTGATCTACCACTACGTCCCGCCGCGCGTGAAGGCGCTGCTCTACGTTCTGGGCGACCTGGTGATGTTCGCGATCGCGGTGCTCGCCGTCTACTGGTCGCTGCAGACCGTCGCGGTGTCGTGGCACTACGGCTCGGTCAGCCACGGGCTGCGCGTCTCCATGGTGTGGTTCCTGATGGCCGTGCCGCTCGGCTTCTCGATGATGATCTTCCGCCTCGTCCAGTCCTTCGTGCGGGACCTCGCAGACTTTCGTGCGGGGCGCCCGGTCTACGAGGGCGAGCGGCTGTTCGACTGAGGGCCCGGACCATGCTTTGGAACCAGATCCAGCAGCAGACCGTCACGATCGGCTGGGACTTCTACGGCCCGGTGCTGTTCTTCATCGCGCTTGTCGGACTGGGCGTGCCGGTCTGGGCCTCGATCGGCTCGGCGGCGGTGTCGATGCTGCTCATCTCGCACGTGCTGCCGATGTCGCTGTTGGGCGAGAGCCTGTTCGACGGCATCGACCATTACGCGCTGACCGCCGTGCCGCTGTTCATCCTGACCGGCGACGTGCTGGTGCGCACCGGGCTCAGCCGCAAGTTCCTCGACATCGCCGAGGCGCTGACCTGCTGGACCAAGGGCGGGTTCGGCTCGGCCACGGTGCTGGTGTGCGGCATGTTCTCGGCGATTTCCGGATCGGACGCCGCGGGCGCCGCCGCGGTCGGCCGCATGACCATCAGCCGGCTGGTGGAGTCGGGCTATCCGCGCCCCTATGCCTGCGCGCTGGTGGCGTCCGGGTCGTGCACCGGCATCCTGATCCCGCCGTCGATCGCCTATATCGTGATCGGGCTGGTGCTGGGCATCTCGGCCTCGACGCTGTTCGAGGCGGCGCTGATCCCCGGATTCCTGATCCTGGTCTCGATCCTGATCACCAACATCACGGTGAACCGCCGCTATTCCTATGAGGGCGGCGACCCGATGTCTCTCGGCGAATGGGCCGCACGGCTGGGACAGGCGTTCCGCGAAGGCTGGTATGCCTTCATCGTGCCCGGCGTGATCTTCTGGGGCATCTTCTCGGGCCGGCTGACGCCGACCGAGGCGGGCGCCACCGCGGTGGTCGTGACCATCATCCTCGGCTTCATCATCGGCACGCTGAAGCTCGCGGATTTTCCGGCGATGATGGTCAGCTCGGCCAAGGTCAACGGCGTCATCCTGCCGATCATCGCCATGTCGCTGCCGCTGGCCCAGACCATGGCCTCGCTCGACGTGCCGCAGGGCTTCGTGGCCGCGGTGACCGGGGTGACCTCCGACCCCTACGTGCTGATCCTGCTGATGATCGGCATCCTGATCGCGGCGGGCTGCGTCATGGAGACGACGCCGAACATCGTGATCCTGGCCCCGATCCTGAAGCCGCTGGCCGACAACATCGGCATGAACGAGATCCAGTTCTGCGTGATGATGATCACCACCCTGGGCGTGGGCTTCATCACCCCGCCGCTGGGCCTGAACCTGTTCGTCGTGTCCGGGCTGACCGGCGAGTCGATCCTCAAGATCGCCGCCCGCGCCGTGCCCTTCGTGTTCTTCATGCTGCTCGTGGTCCTGCTGATCGCCTACATCCCGGCGGTCTCCACGACCCTGCTCCCCGCAACCTACAAGTGACGAGGTTTCGCATGACCGTTGAATACCTGAAGAAAGCAGCGCGCCACTCGACCGACGACGCCGGCGACGTGCGCGCGACCGTCCAGGCCATCCTCGACGAGATCGAAGCCGGGGGCGACGAGGCCGCCATGCGCTATGCGGCCAAGTTCGACAAGTACGACGGCAACGTGGTGCTGACTCGCGACGAGATCGACGCCGCCGCGGGCCAGGTGCCGGCGAAGCTCAAGGACGACATCCGCTTCGCCTGGGACAATGTGCGTCGCTTCGCCGAGGCGCAGAAGGAGTCGATCCGCGACGTCGAGATCGAGGTCGTGCCAGGGCTGATCGCCGGCCAGAAGGCGATCCCCTGCCAGGCGGCGGGCTGCTATGCCCCGGGCGGGCGCTACAGCCACATCGCCTCGGCGCTGATGACGGTGACCACGGCCAAGGTCGCGGGTTGCGGCCACATCACCGCCTGCTCGCCGCCGCGCCCCGGCGTCGGCATCGCGCCGGCGATCATTTACACCGCCGACCTGTGCGGCGCCGACACCATCCTGGCACTGGGCGGGGTGCAGGGGGTCGCAGCGATGGCCTTCGGCCTGTTCGGGCTGCCCAAGGCCGACATCCTGGTCGGCCCCGGCAACCAGTTCGTCGCCGAGGCCAAGCGGATCCTGTTCGGCCGCGTCGGCATCGACATGTTCGCGGGCCCGACCGACAGCCTGATCCTTGCCGACGAGAGCGCCGACCCGCACATCGTCGCCTGGGACCTGGTCGGCCAGGCCGAGCACGGCTACAACTCGCCGGTCTGGCTCGCCACCACGCACCGCCCGCTTGCCGAGAAGGTGCTGGAGCTGGTGCCGGGCTATATCGCGATGCTGCCCGAGCTCAACGCCAAGAACGCCACCGCCGCCTGGAAGGACATGGCCGAGGTGATGGTCGTGGGCGACCGCGAGGAACTGGCGCAGGTGGCCGACAGCTATGCGCCCGAGCACCTGAGCGTGCAGGCCGCCGACCTCGACTGGTTCCTCGGCCGGCTGCAGTGCTACGGCTCGCTGTTCCTGGGCGAGCAGACCACGGTGGCCTTCGGCGACAAGGCGGCGGGGCCGAACCACGTTCTGCCCACCTCGGGGGCCGCGCGCTACACCGGCGGGCTGAGCGTGCACAAGTACATGAAGCTGGTGACCTGGCAGCGCGCCACCCCCGCGGGGGCCCGGCCGGTGGCCGAGGCGACCGCGCGCATCTCGCGGCTGGAGGGGATGGAGGGCCATGCGCGCACAGCCGACATCCGGCTGGAGAAGTACTTCCCCGGCGAGTCGTTCGACCTGACGGCCGCGGGGTGAGGTGGTGAGCGCCGAACTGTTCAGCGTGCGCGATCGCGTCGCCTGCGTGACGGGCGCGAGCTCGGGGCTCGGCCGGGCGCTGGCGACGGCGCTGGCCGAGGCCGGGGCGCGGGTGGTCGGTGTCGCCCGCCGCGCCGCGGCGCTGGAGACCTGGCGCGCCACGGCCGACGGCGAGACCGCTGCCATCGCCGCGGACCTCTCGGTGCCCGAGGCCATGGCGGAGGTCGCCGATCAGGTGGCCGGGCCCTTCGGCCCGCCCGACATCCTGATCAACGCGGCCGGGGTCAACACCCGCCAGCGCGCCGACGAGGTGACCGCCTCTGCCTGGCGCGCGACGCTCGACCTCAACCTCTCGACGCCGTTCTTCCTCGCCCGCGCCCTGGTGCCGGCGATGAAGGCGCAGGGCTGGGGCCGGATCGTCAACTTCGCCTCGCTGCAGACGCGCCGCGCGTTCCCCGGCGGCATCGCCTACGGCGCCTCGAAGGGCGGCGTGGGCCAGCTCACCCGCGCCATGGCCGAGGCCTGGTCGCCCCACGGCATCACCGCCAACGCGCTGGCGCCGGGGTTCTTCCCCACCGAGCTGACCGGCCCGGTGTTCGGCGACGCCGAGCTGGCCGCCCGCCACGCGGCGCAGACCTGCATCGGCCGCAACGGCAAGCTGGCGGACCTGGTCGGGCCGGCGCTGTTCCTGTGCGCGCCGGCCTCGGACTACGTCACCGGCCAGGTCCTCTATGTGGACGGAGGCTACACCGCGAAATGAAGGCACTTGTCTATACGGCACCGCAGTCGGTGGAGCTGCGCGAGGTCGCCGACCCGGCCGCGGGCGCCGGCGAGGCGCTGATCGAGGTGGCGCATGTGGGCATCTGCGGCTCGGACATGCACGCCTGGGCGGGGCATGACGAGCGCCGCCCGGCGCCGCTGATCCTGGGCCACGAGGCGGCCGGCACGGTCGTCGCGGGCCCCGGCGCGGGCGGCCGGGTCACGGTGAACCCGCTGGTCACCTGCGGCCGCTGCGAGCACTGCCGCGCGGGCCGGGAGAACCTGTGCGCCGGCCGCCAGATCATCTCGATGCCGCCGCGCGAAGGCGCCTTCGCCGAGCGCCTGGCGATGCCGCCCGGCAACCTGGTGACGATCCCCGACCACGTGCCGACCGAGAAGGCGGCGCTGGCCGAGCCGATCGCCTGCGGCTGGCACGCGGTGCGGCTGGCCCGGCGCGTCCTGGACCGGCCGCTCGAGGAGGCGCGCTGCCTGGTGCTGGGCGGCGGCGCCATCGGGCTGGGCGCGGCGCTGGTGCTGGCCGCCTTCGGCGCACGCGAGATCTCGCTGGCCGAGACCAATCCGGCCCGGCGCGCGATCGTCGCCGGGGCCGGCGACTTTCGCGTCTTCGCGCCGGACGAGGGCGGATCCGAGGCGGTCGATCTCGTGGTCGACGGGGTGGGCATCGCGGCGACCCGCGCCGCCGCCTCGGCCGGCGTGCGGCCGGGCGGCGTGATCGTGCATATCGGCCTCGGCTCGGCCGAGGGCGGGCTCGATATCCGCCGCATGACGCTGCAGGAGATCACCTTCATCGGCACCTACACCTACAGCATGGCGGATTTCCGCGACACGGCGCAGGCCATCTTCGACGGCCGGCTCGGGGCGCTCGACTGGCCCGAGATCCGGCCTCTCGCGGACGGCGCGCGCGCTTTCGCCGACATCAAGGCCGGCCGCGCGGCCGCGCCCAAGATCATTCTCAAACCCTGAAAGGAGACGATGATGGGACACCCCCCCCACCTGCTTGTACACGACCGACGGGACAATGTCGGGGTTGTTGTGGTTGAGGGCCTGACGGCCGGCACGGAGATGCTGTGCGTGGTCACGGAGGACGACTCGGACTTCCGGCTGACGGCGAAGTCGGACATTCCGA
>NZ_JBZSYN010000055.1:0-8455 GCF_058622915.1 Thermohalobaculum sp.
GGAGATGGAGCGCCTGATGCGGCTGCACGACGACGTCATGCGCGTGCTCACCATCAAGGTCGACGAGCACGAGGAAGGCCAGAGCGCCATGCTGTCGAGCCGCGGCCGCGACGACCGCGACCGGGGCCGGGGCCCCAGAGGGGACCGCGACAGGGGCGACCGCGACAGGGGTGATCGCGACCGGGGTGATCGCGACCGGGGTGACCGCGGGCCGCGCGGCGACCGTGACCGCGGCGACCGTGACCGCGGCGACCGGGGCGACCGCAGCGACCGGGGTGACCGCAGCGACCGGCGCGACCGCGCCGACGCGCGCAGCTGAGAAGGAATCCGACAATGGCACGCAGACCGTTCTTCCGCCGGCGCAAGACCTGCCCCTTCTCGGGCGCCAACGCGCCCAAGATCGACTACAAGGACGTGAAGCTCCTGCAGCGCTTCGTGTCCGAGCGGGGTAAGATCGTGCCCTCGCGCATCACCGCCGTCTCGGCCAAGAAGCAGCGCGAGTTGGCGCGCGCCATCAAGCGCGCCCGCTTCCTCGCGCTCCTGCCCTACGCGATCCAGTGAGGGGGGCGACACGATGCAAGTAGTCCTGCTCGAGCGGGTCGAGAAGCTCGGCCAGATGGGCGACGTGGTCCAGGTCAAGGCCGGCTTCGCCCGCAACTACCTGTTGCCGCAGAGCAAGGCGCTGCGCGCCACCAAGGCCAACCTCGAGCGCTTCGAGCGCGAGCGCGCCCAGCTCGAGGCGCGCAACCTCGAGCGCAAGACCGAGGCCGAGGCGGTCGCCGCCAAGCTCGACGGCCAGACCTTCGTGGTCATCCGCCAGGCCGCCGAATCGGGCTCGCTCTACGGCTCGGTCAACGCGCGCGACATCTCCGAGGCCGCGACCGAGAACGGCTTCTCGGTCGGGCGCGGCCAGGTCGTGCTCGACCAGCCGGTCAAGGAGCTCGGCCTGCACGAGATCCGCATCCTGCTGCATCCAGAGGTCTGGGCCACCGTCACCGTCAACGTCGCGCGCAACGCCGACGAGGCGGCGCTGCAGGCCCAGGGCAAGACGGTCGCCGAGGTCCGCGCCGAGGAAGAGCGCGCCGAGGAGGCCGAGCGCGCCGCCGAGTTCCAGGTCGCCGAGCTGTTCGAGGACGTGCGCGGCGCCGAGGAGGCCGAGGAGGCGCTGGGCGACAGCACGCTGGTCGACGAGCAGGCCGGGGACGGCGACGAGACCGCCGAAGACGGGGAAGAAAAGCCCGCCCGCTAAGCCACGCCCGCTAAGCCGCACCAACTGAGCCGCGCCCGCGAGCCCGCGCCCCCGCGCGGGCGCGCGCGGCTCCGTCCCGCCGCCACCGCCGGGGGCCCGTCCCCGGCGGCATCCCGGGGCGCGTTGTGCGAGCGGTCCGGCGGCGGGAGTCATATCCACAGATCAATCCCCTGAAATGTCCCCGACTTTTTTGTCGGGGGCAGGAGTCCCGCGCACTCAAGCCCCTGTCCGCACTTGTCCCGAAGTTATCCAGAACTTGTCCCCAGCCCGCAAACATGTTCTACTTATGTTCATGTTCTCGGGGCGCCCCGAATGGTGCATCCAATCGGGCCTGACGAGGGGAAAGACTCACATGGCAGACGGCGCGAAGGTCGAGGCGAGGCATCTCGCCCCCAGCAATATCGAGGCCGAGCAGGCGCTTCTCGGCGCCTTGCTGCTGAACAACGAGATCTTCGACCGCATCGAGCCGATCGTGAAGGTGCATCACTTCTACGAGCCGGTGCACGGGCGCATCTTCGAGATCGCCGCGCGGCGCATCCAGAAGAACGCGCTGGCTTCGCCGGTGACGCTCAAGCCCTTCCTCGGCGACGACGAGGGGCTCAGGGAGCTGGGCGGCACCGAATACCTCGCCCGCCTCGCCGCCAGCGCCATCTCGCTCGCGGCCGCGCGCGACTACGCCGAGACGATCCGCGACCTCGCGCTCAGGCGCGACCTGGTCACCATCGGCGAGGAGATCGTCACCCGCGCCGCCACATTCGATTCAGAGCAGGAGCCGACCGAGCAGATAACAGAGGCCGAACAGGCCCTCTACAGCCTCGCCGAACGGGGAAAGCTGGAAGGCGGATTCGTCGATTTCGCCCAGGCCGCCACCATGCCCGCGAACATGGTGAATGCCGCCTTCCAGCGCGGCGGCGGCCTCGCCGGCATCTCGTCGGGCCTGCACGAGCTCGACTACAAGCTCGGGGGCTTCCGCAACTCCGACCTGGTCATCCTCGCCGGCCGCCCCTCCATGGGCAAGACGGCGCTCGCCACCAACATCGCCTTCAACATCGCGCGCAAGTACAAGAAGGGCACGCGCCCCGACGGCTCCGAGGGCGCGGTCGAGGGCGGCGTCGTCGGTTTCTTCTCGCTCGAGATGTCGTCCGAGCAGCTCGCCAACCGCATCCTCGCCGCCGAGAGCCAGATCCGCAGCAACGAGCTGTTGTCGGGCCGGCTCGAGGAGGACGAGTTCCGCCGCTTCCTCGAGGTCGCCGCCGAGCTCGAGCGCATCCCGCTGTTCATCGACGACACCGCGGCGCTGCCGATCCATTCGCTCGCCGCCCGCGCCCGGCGGCTCAAGCGCCAGCACGGCCTCGACCTTCTGGTGGTCGACTATCTCCAGCTGGTGCGCCCCTCCTCGGGCCGCGCCAATGACGGCCGGGTGCAGGAGGTCTCCGAGATCACCCAAGGGCTCAAGGCCATCGCCAAGGAGCTCGACATCCCGGTCCTTGCCCTGTCCCAGCTCTCGCGCAAGGTCGAGGACCGCGAGGACAAGCGCCCCCAGCTCGCCGATTTGCGCGAATCGGGCTCGATCGAGCAGGATGCCGACGTGGTCATGTTCGTCTTCCGCGAGGAGTACTATCACGAGCGGCTCAAGCCCTCGGAGGATTCCGACCGTTTCCCTGAGTGGCAGCAGAAGGCCGAGCGCCTGCACGCGCGCGCCGAGGTCGTCATCGGCAAGCAGCGGCACGGGCCGATCGGCACCGTGGACCTGCACTTCGAGGGCAAGTTCACCCGTTTCACCGACCCGGTGCGCGAGCCCGCGGCCTACGACTCCAGCTTCACCTGAGCGGCGCGCCGTGACGCTCAGCGGCGAGCTCTCGATCGACCTTGACGCCATCGCGGCCAACTGGCGCGCGCTCGACGCGCGCTCGGGCCCAGGCGTCGAGACCGCCGCCGTGCTCAAGGCCGACGCCTATGGCTGCGGCGCCGCTTATGTCGGCCCGGCGCTCGCCCGCGCCGGCGTGCGCAGCTTCTTCGTCGCGCAGCCCCGCGAGGGCGCGACGCTGCGCGAGGCGGTGGGCCGCGCGCCCCTCATCTACGTGCTCGCCGGCTACCCGCCCGCGGGCAGCGAGGCGGCGCCGCCGCCGCTCTATGCCACGCACGACCTGCGCCCGGTGCTGAACTCCGCCGCCCAGGCGCGCGCCTGGCTCGCCGGGCACCCCGGCGCGCCCTGCGCCGTGCATGTCGACAGCGGCATGAACCGGCTGGGCATGCCTCCGGCCGAGTTCGCAGGCCTCGGCCCCCTGCCCGAGGCGGTGCGCCTGGTGATCAGCCACTACGCCTGCGCCGACGAGCCCGAGCACCCGTTGAACGCCCGCCAGCGCGCCGACTTCGCCCGCCTCACCGAGGGAATCGACCGGCCCCGCTCGCTGGCCAACACCGGCGGCATCCTGCTCGGGCCGGACTCGCATTTCGACCTCGCCCGCGCCGGCGTCGGCCTCTATGGCGGCCTGCCCTTCGCCCAGGCCCGCCGCGCCGTCACCCTGCACGTGCCCATCCTGCAGATCCGCGAGGTCCCCGCCGGCGCCTGCGTCGGCTATGGCGGCGACTGGACGGCGACGGCCCCCGCGCGCATCGCCACCATCTCCGCGGGCTACGCCGACGGCCTGCCGAGGGGCCTCGGCAACCCCGCGCTCGGCGCCCCGGCGCGCGCCTTCCTCGACGGCCGCCCGCTCCCCTTTGCCGGCCGGGTCTCCATGGACCTGATCACGCTCGACGCCACCGGCTGCCCCGACGCCGTCCCCGGCGCCATGGTCGAGCTGATCGGCCCCAACCAGGGCATTGACGATCTTGCAACGGCCGCAGGCACCATCGGCTACGAGATCCTGACCTCCCTTGGAAGCCGCTACACCCGGCGCTATACGGGGACCTGACCGAAGGGCGACCCTCGGCAGTTGCTCCGCCAGCGCGCCCGCCGAGGGCCGGGGAGGGGCATGGCCGCGCCCGCAATCCAGGACCGGAGCCCGCCCAGATGCCGATCCTCTTCCTCGCCCAGAGCTTCCTCGCCTCGATCGGCGCCACCGTGATCCGGCTGTGCCAGATCACCGGATCGCTGACGGTCTTCGCCGCGCGCGGCGTGGCCGGCGCCTTCAGCCCGCCGTGGTATCCGGGCGAGCTCGGCCGCCAGCTCGTGCGCATCGGCTACCTCTCGCTGCCGGTGATCGGCATGACGGCACTGTTCACCGGCGGCGCGCTGGCGCTGCAGATCTTCGCCGGCAGCTCGCGCTTCAACGCCGAGAGCTTCGTGCCCTCGATCGTCGCCATCGGCATGGTGCGCGAGCTCGGCCCCGTGCTCGGCGGCCTGATGGTGGCGGGCCGGGTCTCCTCCTCGATCGCGGCCGAGCTCGGCACCATGCGCGTGACCGAGCAGATCGACGCGCTCAGCACGCTGTCGACCAACCCGATGAAGTACCTGGTCGGCCCGCGCATCCTGGCGGCCACCATCGCCCTGCCGATCCTGGCCTTTGTCGGCGACATCATCGGCATCATGGGCGCCTTCCTGGTCTCGGTGATCCGGCTCGACTTCAACGCCGCGGTCTACCTCAGGACCACCTGGGACTTCCTCGAGGCCGACGACATAAACTCGGGCCTGATCAAGGCCGCGGTGTTCGGCTTCATCATCGCGCTGATGGGCTGCTACCAGGGTTTCCACTCGGGCCGCGGCGCCCAGGGCGTGGGGCGCGCCACCACCGACGCCGTGGTGACCGCCTTCATCCTGATCCTCGGCTCGAACTACGTGCTCACCGAGATGCTGTTCCAGGGGACGTCGCATTGACCCGCGCCGGCACGCACACACCGAAGATCGATATGCGCGGCGTGAAGAAGCGCTTCGGCCGAAACCGCGTGCTGCGCGGGGTGGACATCACCGTCGGCGAGGCCGAGTCGCTGGTCATCATCGGCGGCTCGGGCACCGGCAAGTCGGTGACCATCAAGTGCATCCTCGGCCTGGTGCAGCCCGACGCCGGCGAGATCCGCGTCGACGGCGAGGACATCTCGAAGGCGCGCGGCCGCCGCCGCGAGGCGCTCCTGGACAAGTTCGGCATGCTGTTCCAGGGCGGCGCGCTGTTCGATTCGCTCGCGGTGTGGCAGAACGTGGCCTTCCGCCACCTGCACGGCTCGCGCAAGCTGCCGCGCGCCGAGGCCCGCGACGTCGCCATCGAGAAGCTGCGCCGGGTGGGGCTGGGTGCGGAGACCGCCGACCTCTACCCCGCCGAGCTCTCGGGCGGCATGCAAAAGCGCGTCGGGCTGGCGCGCGCCATCTGCGCCGGGCCGCAGATCATCTTCTTCGACGAGCCGACCACCGGGCTCGACCCGATCATGGCCGACGTGATCAACGGCCTGATCCGCGAGATCGTGGTCGAGCTCGGCGTCACCGCCGTCACCATCACCCACGACATGACCTCGGTGCGCAAGATCGCCGACACCGTGGCCATGCTGCACGACGGCGTGATCCAGTGGACCGGCCCGGCCTCCCAGATCGACACCACCGACAACCCCTACGTGCACCAGTTCGTCAACGGCCTGCCCGAGGGCCCGATCGCCGCGCTGCGCTGACCATGTGGCGCGCCGCCATCGCTCTCAACCTCGCACTGCTGGCGCTGTTCCCCGCCGCCTGGCTGGCGCCGCTGGCGCGCGCCGCGTTCTGGCCGCTGTTCTTCTCGGCCAGCGAGATCTCCATGCTCTCGGGCATCCGCGCGCTGTGGAGCTCCGACGCCGCGCTCGCCGCCCTGGTGGCGCTGTTCGCCGTGGTCATCCCCTACGCCAAGACGCTGGCGCTGGCCGCGATCCATCTCGGCCGGCTCGGCCCCTGGGCCCTGCCGGTGATCGAGGTGATCGGCAAGCTCTCCATGACCGACGTGTTCCTGGTCGCGGTCTATATCGTGGTGGTCAAGGGCGTGGGCGTGGGCACCGTCTCCACCGCCTGGGGCCTGTGGCTGTTCACCGGCTGCGTGCTGGCCTCGATCTGGGTCGCCCACGTCACCCGGCGCCGCCTCACCCGGCACCGCCTCGCGGCGCGGGGCTGAGGCGCGTGGCGCGGCCCTCGCCCACCTTCGTGTGCCGCGACTGCGGCGCCGTCCACGCCAAGTGGGTCGGCCGCTGCGACGCCTGCGGCGCCTGGGGCACGGTCGAGGAGGACGCCGGCCTCTCCGCCGCCGGTCCCCCGACCCGCAGCCTCGGGCAGCGAAAGGGCCGCGCCGTGCCGCTGACGCCCTTGGCCGGCCAGGAGGCCCCGCCGCCGCGCCGCGCCAGCGGCATCGCCGAGCTCGACCGCGTGCTCGGCGGCGGCCTGGTGCCGGGCTCGGCCGTGCTGGTCGGCGGCGACCCGGGCATCGGCAAGTCCACGCTGCTGCTCCAGGCGGCCGCCGCCTTCGCCTGGGCCGGCGAGCGCACCGTCTACGTCTCGGGCGAGGAGGCGCCGGCCCAGATCCGCATGCGCGCGGCCCGCCTCGGGCTCGCCGGCGCGCCCGTCTCGCTCGCCGCCGAGACCAACCTGCGCGACATCCTGACCACGCTCGAGGCCGAGCGCCCGGCGCTGGTGGTGATCGATTCGATCCAGACCATGTGGGCCGACCACGTCGAGTCCGCGCCGGGCTCGGTCTCCCAGGTCCGCGCCACCGCGCACGAGCTCGTGAGCTTCGCCAAGCGCCGCGACGTCTCGGTGATCCTGGTCGGCCACGTCACCAAGGAGGGCCAGATCGCCGGGCCGCGCGTGGTCGAGCACATGGTCGACACCGTGCTCTATTTCGAGGGCGAGCGCGGCCACCAGTTCCGCATCCTGCGCGCGGTGAAGAACCGCTTCGGCCCGGCCGACGAGATCGGCGTGTTCGAGATGACCGGCACCGGGCTCGCCGAGGTCGCCAACCCCTCCGCGCTGTTTCTGGGCGAGCGCGGCGAGGCCGCCTCGGGCGCGGTGGTGTTCGCCGGCATCGAGGGCACAAGGCCGCTGCTGGTCGAGCTGCAGGCCCTGGTCGCGCCCTCGGCGCTGGGCACGCCGCGCCGCGCCGTGGTCGGCTGGGACGCGGCGCGGCTGGCCATGATTCTCGCCGTGCTCGAGGCGCGCTGCGGCGTCTCGCTCGCCGGCCACGACGTCTATCTCAACGTCGCCGGGGGCCTGCGCATCTCCGAGCCCGCCGCCGATCTCGCGGTTGCGGCCGCGCTGCTCTCGGCGCTGACCGGCGAGCCGGTGCCGGCCGAGACGGTGATTTTCGGCGAGATCAGCCTCTCGGGCGCGGTGCGCCCCGTGACACAGGCCGAACTTAGGCTTAAAGAAGCAGAGAAACTGGGCTTTACCGCGGCTTTCGTGCCAAACCAGATGAAGCGCGGCGAGAAATCTGGCATACCTGTGACAGGTGTTGAGGATCTGCCCGGTTTCGTCGCCGGCAGCTTCGCCGCGGCGCGGGACTAGAGGGAACCGGCAACGGGGACCGGGAACCGACTGAGGGGATCGGGGGAGCGAGCATGCATTTCACCGTGGTCGACGGCGGGGTCGCCGTAGTCACACTGATCTCGGCGATCCTGGCCTATTCGCGCGGCTTCACGCGCGAGGTCTTCGCCATCGCCGGCTGGATCGTCGCCATCGTCGCCGCCTTCTACCTGGCGCCGAAGATCGATCCGCTGATCCGCGAGGCGCCGGTGGTCGGGCACTTCCTGTCCCAGTCGTGCATCATCTCGCTGATCGCCGCCTTCACCATCGTGGTGGCGCTGGCGCTGCTGGTGCTGTCGCTGTTCACGCCGCTGATCTCCAACGTGGTGCTGCACTCGGTGCTGGGGCCGTTCGACCGCATGCTCGGCTTCCTGTTCGGCGTGGCCCGCGCCATCGTGCTGATCGCCGTCGCCTTCCTGATCTACGTCAACTTCTCCGGCCCGCGCGGCTGGCCGGCGCTCGACAACGCCGCCAGCCTCGCCGTGGTGCAGGAGACCGCCAAGGCGCTGGAGAAGTCGGTGCCCAACAGCATACCCGACTGGTTCTCGGGCAAAATCAACGCGCTGATGGTCAACTGCGAGGGCACCACGCCCGCCGCCCAGACCCCCAACGGCACCGCCGCGCCGGCCAAGGGCGGCACAACCGGCTCGTCCACCACGGGGACCTCCACCACGGGGACCTCCACCACGGGGACCTCCACCACGGGGACCTCCACCACGGGGACCTCCACCACGGGGACC
>NZ_JBZSYN010000056.1:0-44375 GCF_058622915.1 Thermohalobaculum sp.
CGATGAACAGCGTGCCCTTGCCGGCCGCCGCCAGGATGCCGTCCTCGCCCAGATAGACCCCGCGCACATGCGGCGCCGCGGGCAGAGCGGTGACCACGGCCTCAGCGCCCCGGGCCAGCTCGGCGGCGCTGGCGGCGCGGCGGCCGCCGGCGCTCTCCAGTTCCTTCAGCGCCGGCGCCGAAAGGTCGAAGCCCGTCACCTCGTGCCCGGCCTTGAGCAGGTTGCGCGTCATCGGCAAGCCCATGTTGCCGAGACCGATGAAGCCGATCTTCGCCATGTCCGGTCTCCTCCCGTTGCGCCCCTCAGGCGATGTTGTGGAACGAGGCGAGCCGGCGGATCAAGGGCTCATGCGCGGCCGGCGGCGCCTCGGCGCCGGTGACCCAGGCGTAGAGCTCCCAGTCCGGCAGCTCGAGCAGGTGCTCATAGGCATCCAGCGCATCCGCGTCGAGCCCGCCGAGCTCGGCGTCGGCGAAGCCGCCCAGGATCAGGTCCATCTCGCGGATGCCGCGGCGCCAGCTGCGCAGGCGCAGCCGCCTCAGCCGCGTCGCGCGGTCCTCGCTCACGCCCCCGCCTCCGCCGGCCGGGGATCGAGCCAGGCCGCGCCGATCACGCCGGCGCTGTCGCCCAGCCGGTTGCGCAAGACCGGCGTCCTGAACACGTCGGAGAACACATGCGGGCGCATCGCCGCGGGCAGCCGGGCATAGAGGTGGTCCAGCTTCGACAGCCCGCCGCCAAGCACGATCACGTCGGGGTCGAGCAGGTTCACCACGCCGGCCAGCGCCCGCGCCAGCCGCGCTAGGTGGCGCTCCAGCGTCGCCTGCGCCGCCGCATCCCCTGTGGCGTCCCCTGTGCCGTCCCCTTGTCCTGCCCGCGCCGCGATCTCGCGCGCGTCCAGCGGCTCGCCGCCGGCCCGCGCGTGGTCGGCCGCAAGCCCCGGCCCCGAGACCCAGGTCTCGATGCAGCCCCGCCTTCCGCAATAGCAGGCGGGCCCGGGCCGCTCGTCCGCGCCGGGCGCGGGCAGCGGGTTGTGGCCCCACTCGCCGGCGATCAGGTTGGTGCCGCGCATCAGCCGGCCGCCGACGACGATGCCGCCGCCGACCCCGGTGCCCAGGATCACGCCGAACACGACCTGGGCGCCCTGCCCCGCGCCGGCCACGGCCTCGGCCAGCGCGAAGCAGTTGGCGTCGTTCTCCACCGCCACCGGCCGGCCGATCGCCTGCGCCAGGTCGCGGTCCAGCGCGCGCCCGTTCAGCACCACCGAGTTGGCGTTCCTGACCAGCCCCGTGGCCGGCGACAGCGAGCCGGGGATGCCGATGCCCACGGCGGCCGCGCACCCCCCCTTGCGCCCCCCCGCGCGCGCCTCCACGGCCGCGACCAGGCCGGCGGTCTCGCCAACGATGTCGTCATAGTTTGCGCTCGGGCTGGGGATGCGCAGGCGCGCCCGCTCCGCGCCGTCGGGGCCGAGCGCGACCGCCTCGATCTTGCTGCCCCCGAGGTCGACGCCGATTCGCATGGGCACGGCCAGCCGGCTGGCACCGGGCGCCGGGTCAGGCGATCTCGGCCATCTCGCGCAGCCGCTTCTCCAGCTTGGCCAGCTGGTTGTTGGCCTTGGTGTTGGCGACCCTGAGCTCGCGGATCTCGCCCAGAAGCGCCGACAGCTCGCCCGAGATGTTCCTGGTGTCGCGGGCGCGCACGGCCGGCCCGCCATCGCCCTCGCCCGTGAGCAGCCAGACCATCGAGACGGCCAGCACGCCGGCCAGCATCTGCAGCCGGTTGGCGCGCGGCTCGGAGCGGTCGTCCTCCCAGTTCCTCAGCGTCTGGAGGCGGATGCCGAGGCGGCGGGCGAGCTCCTCCTGGCCCATCCCCTGCGCCTCGCGGGCCAGGGTCAGCCGGTCGCCGAAGGTTGCGGCGGCCTCGCTGTAGTCCTCCATCACGAATTCCTCCTCGATCATCTCCAGGGGTTTCTCCCTTGCTGTCGCGCGGCAATGCGCGCAGAGCGGCATGCGGTGGATCGCTACGCGGGATCGCAGGATCCGGGTGGTGCCGGATCGAGCGTCAGCGCAAATGTATGTCGTATTTCAGCCAACGGGGGCGAACGCGTGGCCGACCATAGCAGAACAGGAATCGACCTGTCGACCCGGGCCTGGGCCGAGCTGCTGCTGTTATCCCTGATCTGGGGCGGCGTTTTCTTCGCCATCGCCGTCGCCGAGCGCGGTCTCGGGCCCGTCACGGTGGTGCTCTACCGGGTCGGCTGCGGCGCGCTGGTGCTGTGGCTGATGGTCGCGGCGCGGCGGCTGCCGGTGCCGCGCCGGCCCGCCGCCTGGGGCGCCTTCCTGGTCATGGGCTGCCTCAACAACGCGATTCCCTTCACCCTGATCGCCTGGGGCCTGGCGCAGACCGGCACCGGCATCGCCGCGATGCTCAACGCCATGACCGCCGTGTTCGGGGTGCTGGTCGCCGCGGCCTGCTTCGCCGACGAGCGGCTGACGGCGCGCCGGCTGGCGGGGGTCGCGCTCGGCTTCGCCGGCGTGGTGGCGATCAAGGGGCCGGGGCGGCTGGCGGCGCTCGACCCGCAGGCGCTCGGCACCTGGGCTGTGCTCGGCGGGGCGCTGAGCTACGCGCTGGGCGGGGCCTGGGCCAGGCGCTGGCTCAGCGGCCACCCGCCGATGGTGGCGGCGGCCGGCATGCTGACCGGCTCGACGCTCATCATGGCGCCGCTGGCGCTGGCCCTCGATGGCGTGCCCAGCCTCGACCTCGCCGCGTCCACCTGGGCCGCGCTTGCCTATTGTGCCGTGGTGGCGACGGCGGGGGCCTATCTGCTCTACTACCGCGTGCTGGCGATGGCCGGGGCGGGCAACCTGTTGCTGTGCACGCTGATCATCCCGCCGATCGCGGTCACCCTGGGCGTCGTCTTCCTGGGCGAGCCGCTCGAGCCCCATGCGCTCGCCGGCTTCGCGCTCATCGCCGCCGGGCTCGCGGTGATCGACGGGCGCGTGCTCAGGATGCGGCGACGCGCCGCGGCGATCGTCGCCGCCAGGCGCCGCTGAGCCTGCGGCCCGGGCACCCCGTCTCCTCCATGTCCGATCGGGGACCTGCAGGGGCTGGCCGCCCCGCCCGGCCCCCGCGAATCCCTTGCCGCCGCCGAGATGCGCGCGTAGAACGCCCGGATATTCCCAACCTTCGCCCCCGGGAGCCGATCCATGGCCTTCCTCTCCGACACCCTCGCCCGCGTGAAGCCCTCGCCCACCATCGCCATGCAGACCAAGGCGATGGAGCTCAAGGCCGCCGGCCGCGACGTCATCGCGCTCAGCGCCGGCGAGCCCGACTTCGACACGCCGGCCAACATCAAGGAGGCGGCGAAGAAGGCGATCGACGCGGGCAAGACGAAGTACACCGCGCCCGACGGCATCCCCGAGCTGAAGAAGGCGATCTGCGACAAGTTCCGCCGCGAGAACGGGCTCGACTACAAGCCCTCCCAGGTTTCGGTCGGCACCGGCGGCAAGCAGGTGCTCTTCAACGCCCTGGTGGCCACGCTGAACCCCGGCGACGAGGTGCTGATCCCCGCGCCCTACTGGGTCAGCTACCCCGACATGGTGCTCTTGGGCGGCGGCAAGCCGGTGGTCGTGGAGACCCGGCTCGAGACCGGCTTCAAGCTCACCGCCCGCGACCTCGAGGCCGCGATCACGCCGCGCACCAAGTGGCTGATCTTCAACTCGCCCTCGAACCCCTCGGGCGCGGGCTACACGCGGGCCGAGCTGAAGGCGCTGACGGACGTGCTGATGCGCCACGACCAGGTCTGGGTGATGACCGACGACATGTACGAGCACATCGCCTATCCGCCGTTCGAGTTCTGCACCCCCGCCCAGGTCGAGCCCGGGCTCTACGAGCGCACGCTCACGGTCAACGGCGTCTCCAAGGCCTATGCCATGACCGGCTGGCGCATCGGCTATGCCGGCGGCCCCGAGCCGCTGATCGGCGCCATGCGCAAGGTGCAGTCGCAGTCGACCTCGAACCCCTGCACCATCAGCCAGTGGGCGGCGCTGGAGGCGCTGACCGGCCCGCAGGACTATATCGAGGACAGCTGCCGCGCCTTCCAGAACCGGCGCGACCTGGTGGTGAGCATGCTCAACCAGGCCACCGGCATCGAGTGCCCCACCCCCGAGGGCGCCTTCTATGTCTATCCCTCGATCCAAGGCTGCATCGGCAAGCGCACGGCCGAGGGCACGGTGATCGAGGACGACGAGACGTTCTGCACCGCGCTGCTCGAATCGGAAGGGGTGGCCGCCGTGTTCGGCGCCGCCTTCGGGCTCAGCCCCAACTTCCGCGTCTCCTACGCCACCTCCGAGGACCAGCTCGAGGACGCCTGCGCCCGCATCCAGCGCTTCTGCGCCGCGCTGCGCTGAGCGAGCCAACAGCACGGCCCCGGCCTTGAGCCGAGGCCTCGTGGCACCATGCGAAGGGCATCCCGGCTCAGGGCCGGCACAGCGGCAAAGGGCGGGCGCGACCTGCGCCGCCCCCAGCACGTCCATTTCGGATCTTCAATGATTTCAATGCCTTGACCCCCGTCCACATTCGGACGCGGCCAGGGCTCAGGCGCCGGGGCCGCCGCGCACCCATTTCTCGCCGTCGAAATGGATGCCGCATTCGACCTTGCCGGCACCGCGCCAGCGCCCCGCGCGCGGGTCCTCGCCGGCACCCACCGGGGTCGTGCACGGCGCGCAGCCGATCGAGGCATAGCCGCGCGCCACCAGCGGATGCCGCGGCAGGCCGTGGCGCTCCATGTAGGCGCGGATCATGGCGCCGTCCCAGTGCGCCAGCGGGTTGACCTTCAAAAGCCCGTTCTGCCGGTCCTCCTCGAACAGCTCAAGCGCCGCACGCGTCGCCGCCTGCACCCGCTTGCGGCCGGTGATCCAGGCGCCGAACGGCGCCAGCGCCCGGCGCAGCGGCAGGGTCTTGCGCAGGAAGCAGCAGCCGTCTGGGTTCTCGCGGTGCAGCGTGCCGTCCGGGTCGTCGGCGGCGAGGTCGCCCGCCTGAGGCCGGATCAGCCGCACGTCGCTCAGGCCCAGCCGTGCGGCCAGTTCGCGCTGGTAGGCCAGCGTCTCGGCAAACAGCATCCCGGTCTCAAGGAACAGCACCGGGGTGGCGGGGTCGATGCGCGCCACCATGTGCAGCAGCACCGCCGACTCCGCCCCAAACGACGAGACCAGCGCCGCCGCGCCCGGGTACTGCTGCCCGATCACGTCGTCGAGCAGCACCTCGGGCGCGCTCTCGCCATGCACCCGGTTTAGCACCAGCGCGTTGCCGTGCGGGCTGAGCCGGCGGAACGGGGTCTGCGGGATCACGCCGAAGACCGGCTCGGGCGTCGGCTCGGGGTAGCTTCGCGGCTGTCTCATGGCACGATCCGGGCGCCCGTCACTGCGGCGCCGCCTCCGCGCCCGCGCCGCGGGCCCGGCGCGCCTCGAGGATCGAGCGCCGCCCGCGGATGCCCCGCTGGTAGCCCGCCGAGATGCGCCCGAGCGCCGCCAGGTAGTGCTCGACCGGCTGGCGCGCCGCCACGTCGGCGCGCAGCAACAGCTCGTCGAAGCCGCAGGCCAGGAGATAGGCGAACTGGTCGGCGATCACGTGCCCCGCGGCGCGCAGCCGGCCGGCAAAGCCCAGCCTGCGCAGACGATGGCCGAGCGAGAAGCCGCGCCCGTCGGAGAAGGTGGGGAAGTCGACCGAGACCAGCGCCAGCCGCGCGAAATAGGGGCGCAGCCGGAACGGGTCGGCGTCGTTGGGGATATGCACCCCGACCTCGAGCCCGGTCGCCACGGCCTCGTCCAGCCGCTGGAGCGGCACGATCACCGCGCCCGCGGCGGGCAGCGGCTCGTCGGCCCCGACCACCGTCCAGCGATCCCCGACACGTCCGTTCGCGTCAATGAGCTTCGGCATAGAGCGCCTCCCTGAAGGGGTCCATCCCGACCCTGCGATAGGCCTGGAGGAAGGTCTCGGCTGGGCTCTCGCGCAGCCCCAGATAGGTATCGACGATGGTCTCCACCACGTCCGCCACCTCGTCGTAGCTGAAGCCCGGCCCGGTGCGGGCGCCGAGCGCCGCGGTGACCGCCGGGTCGCCGCCGAGCGTGACCTGGTAGCTCTCCACCCCCGCCTTATCGAGGCCGAGGATGCCTATATGCGCCACGTGGTGATGGCCGCAGGCATTGATGCAGCCCGAGATCTTGATCGCCAGCGGGCCGATCTCTGCCTGGCGCTCGGGCGCCGCGAAGCGCTTCGAGATCGCCTGCGCCACCGGGATCGAGCGCGCCGTGGCCAGGGTGCAGTAGTCCAGCCCCGGGCAGGCCACGATATCGGTCACCAGCCCGCGGTTGGGCGCATCGAGCCCGATCGCGGCCAGCCCGCGATAGACCTTGTAGAGATCGGCCTCGGCGACGTTGGGCAGCACCAGGTTCTGCTCGTTGGTGACGCGGATCTCGCCGGCCGAATGCGCCTCGGCCAGCTCGGCGACCACGCGCATCTGCTCGGCGGTGATGTCGCCGGGCACGCCGCCGACCGGCTTGAGCGAGACGGTCGCCGCGGCATAGCCGGGCAGCCGGTGCGAGTGCGTGTTGCGCCCCACCCAGGCGGCGAAGCCGGCGTCGAGCGTGCGCATGCGCTCGAGCTCGACCGGCGCCGCCTCGCGCGCGGGCAGCGCGGGCGGCGCGAAATAGGCGGCGATGCGCGCCAGCTCGCCCTCGGGCAGGGCCACGCGCTCGCGGTCGATGCGGGCGAACTCCTCCTCGACCTGGCGGCGGTACGCCTCGATGCCGATCTCGTGCACCAGGATCTTGATGCGCGCCTTGAACTTGTTGTCGCGCCGGCCGTGCAGGTTGTAGACCCTGAGCGCGGCCTCCAGATAGGGCAGCAGGTCGCGCTTGGGCAGGAACGCCCGCAGCTCCCTGGCCAGCATCGGCGTGCGCCCCAGCCCGCCGCCGACATAGAGCCGGTAGCCGACCTCGCCGGCCGCGTCGCGCACGACGCGGATGCCGATGTCGTGGATCGCCAGCGCCGCGCGGTCCTCCTCGGTGCCGATCACCGCGATCTTGAACTTGCGTCCCAGGAAGACGAACTCCGGGTGCAGGCTCGACCACTGGCGGATCGCCTCGGCGGTGATGCGCGGGTCCTCGACCTCGCCCGGCGCGACACCGGCCAGCGGGTCCGCGGTGACGTTGCGGATGCAGTTGCCCGAAGTCTGGATGGCGTGCATCTCGACCGAGGCCAGCGCATCGAGGATGTCGGGCACGTCGCGCAGCTTGGGCCAGTTGAACTGGATGTTCTGCCGCGTGGTGAAGTGGCCATAGCCCTTGTCCCAGCGCTCGGCGATCCCGGCCAGCCTGCGCATCTGGCGCGCGTCCAGCGTGCCGTAGGGCACCGCCACCCGCAGCATGTAGGCATGCAGCTGCAGGTAGAGCCCGTTCATCAGCCTGAGCGGCTTGAACTCGTCCTCGGTCAGCGCGCCCGACAGGCGGCGCTCGACCTGGTCGCGGAACTCGGCGACGCGCTCGGCGACGAAGCGGTGGTCGAACTCGTCATAGCGATACATCGCGCGTCTCCTCAGGCCGCCACGCGCTCGCGCCACTCGGCGGGACCGACGGCGATGGTGGGAAGGCCGCTGGCCCGAATGCGCTCGCGGCGCAGCACGGGCTCGGGCGCGCCGCCCTCAAGCGACACCTCGACCCGGTAGAGCCCGACGACCAGGTTGCGCGCCACCGCGGCTTCGGCCTCGGCCTCGAGTGCCGCAGCCTCCGCCTCGGTCATGGCGACGCGCGCCCGCGCCACCTCGCGCACCCAGCCGCACGAGCCGCGAAACACGCTGTCGCCCTCGACGAGGTCGTTGGCGGTCAGCACGACCGGCACGAATTCCCTGGCCATCGCTGCGGTCCTTCCTTCAGTCGGGCGCGACGGTGACTTTCAGACCGTCGAGCTCCTCGCTCCAGATGATCTGGCACGACAGGCGCGAGCTCTCGTGCCAGGTGGGCAGTTCGTCGAGCTTCTCCTCCTCCTCCTCGCGCGGCGGAGGCAGGCGGCCGACCCAGTCCGGGTCGACATAGACATGGCAGGTCGCGCAGTCGCAGATCCCGCCGCACAGCCCCTCGACCCCCATCTTGTAGTCGCGGAGCATCTCCATCAGGCGCCAGCCGTCGATGCCTTCGAGCGTATGGGTCTCTCCCGATCTGGTCGTCACATGAAACACAGCCATCAAGCCACCTTGAGCCTCTTCTGAAGTTCGGACGAAGAGGTGGTGTACTGGAATCGAAGCTTCTCGTCAGGCCTTGCGAGGCGAAATGCTTCCTGCGCCGCCAGCGCCGCCTCGTGGAAGCCCGACAGGATCAGCTTCAGCTTGCCGGGATAGGAGTTGATGTCGCCGATGGCGAAGACGCCGGGCGTCGATGTCTGGAACGCCCGGGTGTCGACGCGCACCTGCTTGCCGTCCTCGAGGGCGAGCTGCCATTGGGCGATGGGCCCGAGCTCGATATTGAGCCCGAAGAAGGTCAGCAGCCGGTCGGCCGCGATGGTGGCGGTCCCGTCCTTGCCCCGCACGGTGACGGCGGCGAGCCGGCCGTCCGCACCGTCGAGCCGGTCGAGCTCGCCCAGCACGAAGCGCATGCGGCCTGCGGCCACCGCCGCTTCCATGGCCGCGACCGCGTGCGGCGCGGCGCGGAAGCTCGCGCGCCGGTGCACCAGCGTCATCGAGCGCACCGAGGGCAGCAGGTCGAGCGTCCAGTCGAGCGCCGAGTCGCCGCCGCCCACGACGACGACGTCGCGGCCCTCGAAATCGGCGCGCCGGCGCACGGCATAGAAAAGCGACCGGCCCTCATAGGGCGCCAGCCCCTCGACCCGCGGCTTGCGCGGCGTGAAGCAGCCCGCCCCGGCGGCGATGAAGACCACCGGGGCGACGTGCACCTCGCCTGCATCCGTGACCAGCTCGAAGCGGCCGTCGGCGCGCCTGCCCAGCCGCTCGACCCGCTGCGCGAGGCGGAAGTCGGGCTCGAACGGGGCGATCTGCTGCATCAGCCGGTCGACCAGCTCCTGGCCGCTGATTCGCGGCCAGGCCGGGATGTCGTAGATCGGCTTCTCCGGATAGAGCTCGGCGCACTGCCCGCCGGGGCGATCCAGCGTGTCGATCAGCCGCGCCCTGAGCCCCAGAAGCCCCAGCTCGAACACCGCGAACAGCCCGACGGGGCCGGCCCCGACGATCAGGACGTCGGTTTCCTGGCTCTTCAGCGGCGAGACGAACTCGGCAGGGCTCATCGCGATTCACTCCGACACGACGTGTTGGGGCAGAAATAGCGCGAGCACCTGTGCAAAGCAATAATCCACACCAAAAAATTTTATGTCGGCATAATTAACATGTTTTGTATGTTTAATATAACCGTTGCTCCCTCGCTCCCCCTGCGCTATGCGGCCTCAATGTCGAGCAGACCGCGCCGTGCCTATCTGCGACCGATCCCCTGCCCGCCATCGCGGCCGGACGCCCGGCCGCTGGCCGGGGGCCTGTTCGGGTTCGCCGAGGTCGAGCTCCTGCGCCGCGGCGAGGAGCCCGAGATCATCCCCGCCGCCGCCGCCGAGGTACTCTGCCCCGAGGAGGCCGAGACCATGGCGCTGATCTCGGCGCCGCGCCCCCCGCTGGCAGGCCTCGACCTCGCCCGGCCGCGCATCATGGGGGTGGTCAACGTCACCCCGGACAGCTTCTCCGACGGCGGCCTGCTGCCCGACGCCGAGGCCGCCGTGGCGCACGGCCTGGCGCTGGCCGAGGCCGGCGCCGACATCCTCGACATCGGCGGCGAATCCACCCGGCCCGGGTCCGAGCCGGTCCCCCTCGGGCAGGAGCGCGAGCGCGTGCTGCCGGTGATCGAGGGCCTGATCGCCGCCGGCTGCCCGGTTCCCGTGTCGGTCGACACGCGCAAGGCCGCGATCGCCAGGGAGGGGCTGGCGGCCGGCGCCAAGATGTTCAACGACGTCTCGGCGCTGACACACGACCCCGCCAGCCCCGCGGTGGCGACCAGGGCCCCGGCGATCTGCCTGATGCATGCCCAGGGCGACCCGCGCACCATGCAGGACAACCCTCGCTATGCCGACGTGCTGCTCGACGTCTACGACTTCCTCGAGCTGCGCCTCGCCGCCATGGCGGCGGCCGGCATCCCCCGCGCCCGCATCGCAATCGACCCGGGGATAGGATTTGGCAAGAATCTGGGGCACAATCTGGCCTTGCTGCGCCGGCTCTCGCTCTATCACGGGCTGGGCTGCGCGCTGGTGCTCGGCGTCTCGCGCAAGCGCTTCATCGGCGTGCTCTCCGGCGTGTCCGAGGCGCGCGAGCGGGTCTCGGGCTCGGTGGCGGCCGGGTTGTGCGGCCTGGCGCACGGGGTGCAGATCCTGCGCGTCCACGACGTCGCCGAGACGCGGCAGGCGCTGGAGGTGTGGCGGGCGATCGCCATCGAGCAGTGACGCGTGCGAGGGGACGTTGAGGGGCCCAAGATGAGCCGCAGCTATTTCGGCACCGACGGCATTCGCGGCCGGGCGAACGCCTGGCCCATGACCGCCGAGGTTGCCCTGCGGCTCGGCATGGCGGCGGGGAGCCATTTCACCAATGGCGAGCACCGGCACACCGTGGTGATCGGCAAGGACACGCGGCGCTCGGGCTACATGATCGAGACGGCGCTGACCGCGGGCTTCACCTCGGTCGGCATGGACGTGGTTCAGCTCGGGCCCATGCCCACCCCGGCGGTGGGCATGCTCACGCGCTCGGTGCGCGCCGATCTGGGCGTGATGATCTCCGCCTCGCACAACCGGTTCGAGGACAACGGCATCAAGCTGTTCGGCCCCGACGGCTTCAAGCTCTCCGACCAGGTTGAGACCGAGATCGAGCGCCTGATGGACCAGCCGCCCGAGCTGGCGCCGCCCGCGCGCATCGGCCATGCGCGCCGGCTGGACGACGGGCGCGGCCGCTACATCGAGTTCTGCAAGGCCAGCTTCCCGCGCGGGCGCACGCTCGCCGACCTCAAGGTGGTGGTCGACTGCGCCAACGGCGCGGCTTATGCCACCGCCCCTCAGGTGCTGTGGGAGCTGGGCGCCGAGGTGATCCGGCTGGGCACCAGCCCCAACGGCGAGAACATCAACCGCGAGTGCGGCTCGACCCACCCCGCCGCCTGCCAGCGCGCGGTGGTCGAGAACGGCGCGAGCCTCGGTATCGCGCTCGACGGCGACGCCGACCGGGTGCACCTGATCGACGAGACCGGGCGCGTGATCGACGGCGACCAGATCATGGGCCTGATCGCGACGCGCTGGGCCGCCGAGGGCCGGCTGGCGCAAAACACGCTGGTCGCCACCGTGATGTCCAATCTTGGCCTCGAGCGGCTGCTGGCCAGCCACGCCATCACGCTCCTGCGCACCACGGTCGGCGACCGCTACGTGGTCGAGGCGATGCGCGCGGGCGGCTACAACCTGGGCGGCGAGCAGTCGGGCCACATCGTGCTCGGCGACTACGTCACCACCGGCGACGGCCTCCTGGCGGCGCTGCAGGTGCTCGACGCGCTGGTGGCCGAGGCACGCCCCGCCTCCGAGGTGCTCAACGTGTTCGAGCCGGTGCCGCAGCTTCTGCGCAATGTGCGCTACAACGGCCGCACCAGGCCGCTCGAGGCGGCGCCGGTGCGCGAAGCCATCGCCGCGGGCGAGGCGCGGCTGGGCACCGGCGGACGGCTGGTGATCCGCAACTCGGGCACCGAGCCCCTGATCCGCGTCATGGGCGAGGGCACCGATGCCGGCCTGCTCGCCGAGGTGGTGGAGGGAATCTGCGCCGCGGTGGAACGTGCGGCCGGTTAGGCCGGCCCCGCTTCCGACAGGCGGAAAACCGGGCTGAAGCCGGGCGCGCGGGCCGCTATGAGGCGGGCGCAGTCAGCCCCTGCGGAGCGTGCGCCATGATCGAGATCATCACCACGGCCCTTCGCGTGATCGGCGCGGTCTGGGCCATCGGCGGCCTGTTCATCGTCGGCAACGCCATGCAGATGGGCCGCTCGGTTGAGTCGCGCTGGGTGCTCGCCGGCGGCGCGCTCACGGTGGCCGCCGGGGTCCTCTTGGCGCTGGCCAGCCCCTGGGCGGCCATCGCCGCGGTCGTCGTGGCGGTGGAGCAGGCGGTCTTCCACTGGCTGCGCGCGCGCAAGCTCGGGCGCAATGCGCCCTGGCCGACCCAGGTCTGGGTGGCGCTGGCCGTGGCAGCCATGGTGATGCTGGTCGCCCGCGCCGGCGGTCTCGACTGAGGCCCCGGCCCGCGCCCTGCGCCCCTATCACGCCCCCAATCACGCCCCCAATCACGCCCCCAATCACGCCCCCCTTCGCGCGCCGCCGAAGCGCACCGCCTGGGCGCGCCGCTCCCAGGCGGCCTCGGCGCCGAAGCGGTATTCGGCCGCGGGGCGCCCGCCGTGCCGGGTGGAGTGCGTGCCGGTCGGCTCGATCAGCCCCGAGCGCTCGACCATGCGGCGGAAGTTCTGCTTGTGCAAGAGCACGCCCGAGACCGCCTCGGCGGCGCGTTGCAGCTCGAACAGCGTGAAGGTCTCGCCCACCAGCTCGAACAGCACCGGGCGGTATTTCAGCTTGCCGCGCAGCCGCCCGATGGCGGTGGCCAGGATGCGCCGGTGGTCGCGCGGCGCCGCGGCCCCCAGCGCCGGCAGCGCGGCCGGCGCCGCCTCGCCCCGATCGCGCCAGGCCTCGCGCACCAGCCGGGCGCTGTAGAGCAGTTCGTAGCGCTCCAGCACCAGCTCGTCGCGCCAGCCCGCGGGGCCGGTGCCGAACAGCGCCGCGACCCGCTCGTGCCGCGACGGGTCGGCGCCCGCCCAGGCGCTCAGCCCCGGCCCGATGACCTCGTCCAGCACGCTCGGCACGCCGTCGCGCCGGTCCTCCCACGGAAACCAGTGCGCCCAGGGCGTCCAGTCGCTCGCCAGCCGCGCCGCCTCCCAGCGCGCCAGTGCCAGGTAGCCGATCGAGACCGTATGCGGCTCGTCGGGCCCGCGCACGGCCGAGCGGCGCGGATCGCCGAAGGTGTAGAGCTGCTCGATATAGTCCAGCCCGATGCCGGTGCGCGCCTCGACCCAGCCCGCCAGCGCCTCGTGCAGCGTGCGGTCGCGGTCGGGGTCGAAGGCCGCGGTCGGCAGGTCGCGCCCCTCGCCGCCCTGGGGCGTCAGCGCCATCGGCCGCATGCGCCGCCCGTCCGCCTCCAGCGTGACCACCACCGCCGAAAGCTCGACCTTGACCGGCCGGGTCACCTGCGCACCTGCAGGTAAAGCTGGCGGAAGCGCGCCAGGAAGGCGCGCTCCACCGCATTGGTCGATTGCGGCTTCAGCGCCACATCGCCGGCGCCTGCAAAGCGCGGGCGGGGGAAGTACCTGCGCGCCTCGGCCTCGGAGAACCCCGCGAGCTGGGTCGCCTCGAACCAGGCCGCCAGCCGGTCGGCGCGCTTGACCAGGGTCTCGGTTGCCGCGGGCAGCTCGGGCGGCAGGTCGAAGCGGATGTGGATGGCGTGGCTGAGCCGCGCCTCGAATGCCTTGTAGTCGAGGCCGATCGCCGCCTTGAAGGGCGAGATCATGTCGCCGATCACGTATTCCGGCGCGTCGTGCAACAGCGCCGCCAGCCGCTCGGCCGGCCCCGCCCTGGGCTTCAGCCGGCGCACCAGCTGCTCGACCAGCATCGAGTGCTGCGCCACCGAGAACGGGTGGTCGCCCACGGTCTGCCCGTTCCAGCGCGCGACCCGGGCCAGCCCGTGCGCGATGTCCTCGATCTCGACATCGAGGGCCGAGGGATCGAGCAGGTCCAGCCTGCGCCCCGAGAGCATCCGCTGCCACGCCCGCGCCGCCATGCCTTGCCCGCTTGCCGCCTCGCCACCTCGCGCCCCGTCCGCCCCCCGCGTCGTCCGCCGCCTCTCTAATCGGCCCGCCCTGCATTGTCGAGCAGGCCCGGCGATGCTATCTGGCCTCCCGATCCCGTCGATCCGGCGCGCGTCTCAGGGGAGCAAGGGCATGAGCGACTACGTTGTGAAGGACATTTCTCTGGCGGAGTACGGCCGCAAGGAGATTGCGATTGCGGAGACGGAGATGCCCGGGCTGATGGCCGCGCGGGCGGAGTTCGGCGAGGCCAAGCCCCTGAAGGGCGCGCGCATCTCGGGCTCGCTGCACATGACGATCCAGACCGCGGTGCTGATCGAGACGCTTCAGGCGCTGGGCGCCCAGGTGCGCTGGGCCTCGTGCAACATCTTCTCCACCCAGGACCACGCCGCCGCGGCGATCGCGGCGGGCGGCACGCCGGTGTTCGCGGTCAAGGGCGAGAGCCTGGAGGACTACTGGTCCTACACCGACGCCATCTTCCAGTGGCCCGATGGCGCGCCCTCGAACCTGATCCTCGACGACGGCGGCGACGCCACCATGTACATTCTCACCGGCGCACGCGCCGAGGCGGGTGAGGACGTGCTGTCGGACCCCGGCTCGGAGGAGGAGGAGGTCCTGTTCGCCCGCATCAAGCGGCGCATGGCGGCGAGCCCGGGCTGGTTCACGAAGCAGCGCGACGCGCTCCGGGGCGTGACCGAGGAAACCACCACCGGCGTCAACCGGCTCTACCGGCTGATGGAGAAGGGGCAGCTGCCGTTCCCCGCGATCAACGTCAACGACTCGGTGACCAAGTCGAAGTTCGACAACCGCTACGGCTGCCGCGAGAGCCTGGTCGACGGCATCCGGCGCGCCACCGACGTGATGATGGCGGGCAAGACCGCGCTGGTGTGCGGCTATGGCGACGTCGGCAAGGGCTCGGCGGCCTCGCTCAGGGGCGCGGGCGCGCGCGTCAGGGTGACCGAGGCCGACCCGATCTGCGCGCTGCAGGCGGCGATGGACGGCTACGAGGTGGTGCGGCTCGACGACGTGGTCGCGAGCACCGACATCTTCGTCACCGCCACCGGCAACAAGGACGTGATCCGGCTCGAGCACATGCGGGCGATGAAGGACATGGCGATCGTGGGCAACATCGGCCACTTCGACAACGAGATCCAGGTGGCTGCGCTGAAGAACATGAAATGGACCAACATCAAGCCGCAGGTGGACATGGTCGAGTTCCCCGGCGGCCGGCGCATCCTGCTGTTGTCCGAGGGGCGGCTTTTGAACCTGGGCAACGCCACCGGCCATCCCAGCTTCGTCATGTCGGCCAGCTTCACCAACCAGGTGCTGGCGCAGATCGAGCTGTGGACCCGGGGCGAGCAGTATGAAAACCAGGTCTACGTGCTGCCCAAGCACCTCGACGAGAAGGTGGCGCGGCTGCACCTCGACCAGCTCGGCGTGCACCTGACCGAGCTCACCGGCGAGCAGGCCGCCTATATCGGCGTCACGCCCGAGGGCCCCTTCAAGCCCGAGCACTACAGGTACTGACCGGGGCCAGGACCGCGTAGGGCGGGCTTCAGCCCGCCACGTCTCAGGCGTCCGCCACGTCTCAGGCGTCCGCCACGTCTCAGGCTGTCGCATGAGCCGGCATGGCCCCCGCCGGGCCTGCGCGCAGAGGCGTGCGCATTCGCAAGGCGATTCATAACATCACTTTATATCAATGGCTTACGCTTTTGTGCAATGTGCACACCGTCCAGCGCGCACGCCCGCCCGGTCCCCGGCCGCCCGCCTCACAGCCGCCTGAACACCGCCACCACGCCACGGTCCGCGGCGTGCTCGTGCGCCTTGCCCTCATAGATCGGCACCTCGCGGAAATCGAGCGGCGTCACCCGGTCCGCCGCCACCAGCCGGGCAAACGCCGAGCCGAAGCCCGCGCCGTCGAACACGGCGAGGTTGATGCCGATGCAGTAGAGCGCCCCGGGCCGGCCCACGCGCAAAAGCTCGTCCAGCACCTGAGGGCCGACATGGCCATGCGTAAAGGTGCCCGCCGAGACGAAGCCGCCATAGCTGCCCTCGGGCATGTCGAGCGGCCGCGTCAGGTCGGCGACGATGCGCCGGCGGTAGAGCCCCTTCGCCTCGGCCCTGGCGAGCATCTCGGGCGAGATGTCGATGCCGTCCACCGGCCCCTCGCCGATGTGCTCGGCCACCAGCCCGGTGCCCGCGCCGATGTCGAGCACGGGGCTGTTGCCGGGCCCCGCCTCGGCGCGGAAGACCCGCGCCACCTCGCGCGGATAAACATAGCCCAGCCCGGCCGCGAACTCGCTGTCATAGGTCTCGGCGAAGTCGCGGTAGTAGCCGGCATTGTCGTCGGGGGTCTTCAGCCGGTAGGCGCCCTCCAGCCTGTCCGTGCCCTTCGATGTCATGCGCCGCCTCCCTGCCTGCGCCACAGTAGCGCAGGCGGCCCGAGGCCGTAAGCCCTGCCTCGTCAGCGCAGCTGCGTTCTGGCAGGATGGCGCGGATTTCGGCCCTGCGCCGACCGGCGCGCAGGGCCGTGCATCGGGAAAGGAGCCCCCGTGACCCGCCGGACCCCCCTCGCCCTCGCCCTCGCCGCTGCCCTGCCGCTGATCGCCGCGCCCGCAGGCGCCACCACCACCGAGCATGCCTCGGGCACCGTGACCTTCGTCAGCGGCCCCGCCCGGACGACCGACCTCGCCAACGGCGGCAAGGTGATGCGCGTCGAGTCCAAGGGGGTGCTGCTCGACGACAACGCCAAGAGCCCGGTCAATCTCTCGCCGGTGGACTGCACCGGCTCGCTGATCATCGGCGCCGACGGCAAGCCCGGCATCGAGACCGGCTTGTGTCAGGTGATGGACCACGACGGCGACACTTGGGCGCTGTGGTACGAGAACGGGCCCAGGGGGGATATCTGGAAGGTGATCGACGGCACCGGCAAATATGCCCGCATGACCGGGGGCGGCACCACCAGGGCGCTGTTCCAGGGCCCGGACTGGCGCGCGGTGCTGCACTGGCAGGGAACGCTCGAGAGGTAGCAACCGATGGCCGGCGCGATAGGGATCCTGGAGACGGCGCTCTACGCCGAGAACCTGGAAGAGACGGCGGATTTCTATCAGCACGTGCTGGGGCTCGAGCGTTTCGCCGAGGTCCCCGGCCGGCACGTCTTCTTCCGCGCCGCGGGCCAGGTGCTGCTCCTGTTCCGGCCCTCGGCCACGCGCCAGCCGCCCCCGCCCGACGCCAGCCTGCCGGTGCCGCCGCACGGTACCGACGGTGCGGGCCATGTCTGCTTCGCCGCCAGCGCCGCCGAGATGGACGGCTGGGTTGGGCAGCTGACCAACCACGGCGTTGCGATCGAGAGCGCCTTCGAATGGCCCCAGGGCGGGCGCTCGATCTATTTCCGCGACCCGGCGGGCAACTCGCTTGAATTTGCCGAGCCGCGCATCTGGGGCCTCTAGCCCGGCGGCGGCGCGGCCCGAAGCCGATTGACACCGGTTCGCCCGCCCAGAAGACTGTCCGGGCGACGGCGTGCGAGAGGCCGGCACGCCGGGCCGCGCAACCGGGTCGTGCGACGACGCCCAATGGAGGGTTGCCTTGACAGGTTCGAAGACAGGGGCGGACGCGGCGACGCTGCATCGCTCGGGCATCCAGGCAATCCAGCGGCGCCAGCTCGCCGAGGGGCGGGCGATGCTCGAAAGCGCCGCCGCCCGCGAGCCAACCTCGGTGCGCTACCTGGCCGACCTGGCCCAGGTCCAGCTCATGACCGGGGATGAATCCGCCGCCATCGAGACCTACCGGCGCTGCCTGAAAATCGACCCCGCCGTTGTCCCGGCCTTGCTCAACCTCGGCATCCTGATGCTGCGCGCCGACCGCATCGACGAGGCGGGCGACTGTTTCCACAAGGCCGCCGAGGCCGACCCCCGGCTGGTCGACGCCCACGCCGGACTGGGCGTGGTGCGCCAGCGCCAGCATCGCCTGGCAGACGCCGTCGACGCCTTCGGCAAGGCGGCGTCGCTGGCGCCGAGGGATCCCGAGATCCAATCGAATCTGGGCGGCGCGCTGCACGAGATCGGAGAGTCGGAAAAGGCCATCGCCTGCTTTAGGCAAGCCCTGAAGCTGGCGCCCGGGCGGGCGTCGCTGCACACCCATCTGGGCGTCGTCCTGCACGAAGTGCATGGCCCCGAGGCCGGATTGCCGCATTACGACGAGGCGCTCAGGCTTGCGCCGCGCGATGCCCGCACGCTCGCGCTCAAGGGCTCGGCGCTGGTCGCGCTCGGCCGCCGCGAGGACGCGGCGCGGATCTTCGATCACGACGCTCTGATCGCCACCAGGCAGTTCACCGCGGCCCCCGGCTACAGCGACATGGCCGCCTTCAACCGCGCGCTCGCCGATCACGCGGTCAATCATCCGACCCTGATGGCCGACCCGTTGGGCAGGACGACGCGGGGCGGCGGCCACACGGGTCAGCTGATCGGCCCCGACAGCGGCCCGATCGCGGTGCTGGAAGGGATGATCCGGGGCGCGATCGACGCCTATTTCGCCGACCCGGAGCGCGCCCGGCACCCCTATTGTCCGCGCCGCTCGGCGCCGGGACACCTGGACGCATGGGCCACCGTGCTCGACACCGGCGGCTACCAGGACTCGCACAACCATCCAAGCGGCGTGCTCAGCGGCGTCTATTACGTGCAGCTGCCCGACGCGGGCGAGGGCGGCGACATCGAGTTCGGGCGGCCTGCGCCGCCCTTCACCGCACCCGCGGAGCCCGAGGTGATGCTGATCCGCCCGCAACCCGGGCTTCTGGTGCTGTTTCCCTCGTTCTTCTGGCACCGCACCATCCCCTTTGAGGGCGGAGGCCGGCGCATCTCCATCGCCTCCGACCTGATCATGGGGTGACGCGGCAGGGGGGCGCGGCAGGGGGGCGCGGCAGGCGGGCGCTGTCCTGCCGCAGATATCTGCCGACGGATACCGCCACAGCCCCGGCGTCGCGGCCGGGGCCAATGGGCGCGTTCGGGCGGCGCCGCGCTACCGGTTCTGCCGGTTCTCCACCAGGTGCTCGACCACCGAGGGATCGGCCAGCGTCGTGGTGTCGCCGAGGTTCGACTGGTCGTTCTCGGCGATCTTCCTGAGGATCCGGCGCATGATCTTGCCCGAGCGGGTCTTGGGCAGCCCCGGCGCCCACTGGATCAGGTCGGGCGAGGCGATCGGGCCGATCTCCTTCCTGACCCACTTGCGCAACTCGTCGCGCAGCGCGTCGGTGTACTCCGCGCCCTCCATCAGCGTGACATAGCAGTAGATGCCCTGCCCCTTGACCGGATGCGGATAGCCGACCACCGCGGCCTCGGCCACCTTGGGATGCGCGACCAGCGCCGACTCCACCTCGGCCGTGCCCAGCCGGTGCCCGGACACGTTCAGCACGTCGTCCACGCGCCCGGTGATCCAGTAATAGCCGTCCGCGTCGCGGCGGCAGCCGTCGCCGGTGAAGTAGTAGCCCTTGTACTGGGTGAAGTAGGTCTCGATGAAGCGGTCGTGATCGCCGTAGACGGTGCGCATCTGGCCGGGCCAGGAGTCCCTCATGGCCAGCACGCCCGAGCACTCGGTCTCCTTGATCTCCTCGCCCGACTGGGCCTCCAGCACGGCGGGCTGCACGCCGAAGAAGGGCAGCGTCGCCGAGCCCGCCTTGAGGTCGGTGGCCCCGGGCAGCGGCGTGATCAGGATGCCGCCGGTCTCGGTCTGCCACCAGGTGTCGACGATCGGGCACTTCCCCTTGCCGACCACGCGGTAGTACCACTCCCAGGCCTCCGGGTTGATCGGCTCGCCGACCGTGCCGAGGATGCGCAAGCTCGACAGGTCGCACTTGTCCACCCACTCGTCGCCCTTGCCCATCAGGGCGCGCAGCGCCGTGGGCGCGGTGTAGAAGATGCTGATCTTGTGCTTGTCGCACACCTGCCAGCAGCGCGAGGCGTCGGGCCAGGTCGGCACGCCCTCGAAGATCAGCGTCGTGGCGCCGTTCGCCAGCGGCCCGTAGACGATATAGCTGTGGCCCGTGATCCAGCCGACATCGGCGGTGCACCAGTAGACGTCGTCCTCGTGGCAGTCGAACACGTACTGGTGGGTTATCGAGGCATAGACGAGATAGCCGCCGGTGGTGTGCAGCACCCCCTTGGGCTTGCCGGTCGAGCCCGAGGTGTAGAGGATGAACAGCGGGTCTTCGGCCCCCATCTCCTCGGCCGGGCAGTCGGTCGGGACGTCCTTCGCGGCCTCGTGGTACCAGGTGTCGCGGCCGGCGTCCCAGGCGACCTTGCCGCCGGTGCGCTGCACCACCAGGGTCTTCACGCCGGCAAGCTTGGCGATGGCCTCGTCGGTGTTGGCCTTGAGCGGCGTGCGCTTTCCGCCGCGCGGCGCCTCGTCGGCGGTGATCACCAGCTTGGCGCCGCAGTCCTCGACCCGGGTCCGCAGCGAATCCGGGCTGAAGCCGCCGAACACCACCGAGTGGACCGCGCCGATGCGCGTGCAGGCCAGCATGGCATAGGCCGTCTCGGGGATCATCGGCATGTAGATGATCACCCGGTCGCCCTTGGCCACGCCCAGCTTCTTCAGCGTGTTGGCGAAGCGGCAGACCTCGCCATGCAGCTCGCGAAAGCTGATGTGCTTGGCCTGGGCCGAGGGGTCGTCGGGCTCGAAGATGATCGCCGTCTTGTCGCCGCGCTTGTCGAGGTGGCGGTCGATGCAGTTGGCCGCGACGTTCAGGGTGCCGTCCTCGAACCACTTGATCGACACGTTCTCGAAGGCGAACGAGGTGTTCTTGACCTTCGAGTACGGCTTCATCCAGTCGAGCCGCTTGCCGTGCTCGCGCCAGAAGGCCTCCGGGTCCTCGACCGAGGCGCGGTACATCTCCTGATACTTTTTCTTGTCGATCAGGGCGCGCGCCTTCACCTTCTCGGGGACGGGATGCGTGTGAGCCTCGTTCATGCTTTCCTCCCAGCCAGCGCTTGCTTCGATGGCCATTCTTTGACGGAAACCTAGGGCGGGGCGCCGCTGCGCCCACCATCCGTGCAACGCTTTGCGCAGCGCGGGATTTTCCGGCCCTCAATCTGGCCGGAGATCGGTTCCCATGCAAGGCCACTGCGCAGAATTCGCCGCCATGGGCGATTTCGGTTTTGCGGTCAGGCGGCCGAGCCCCGATACTCGGCCACGGTCCAACAGCGAAGAGGGAGAAGCGAATCATGGCCGGAGAAATCGAGGCGCGGCTCGAGGAGTTGGGCATCCTGCTGCCGGCGCCGGCGGCGCCGCTGGCGGACTACGTGCCCTATGTGCAGGTGGGCAGCCTGCTCTACGTCTCCGGCCAGCTTCCGCTCGGCGGCGACCGGGTGATGGCCGGTCAGCTCTCCGCCGCCGACCACTCCGAGGGCCCGCCCGCTCCCGGCTCGCAGCTCGCCGAGGCAATCGAGGCGGCGCGCATCTGCGGGGTCAACCTGATCTCGCAGGTGAAGGCGGCGACGGGCGAGCTCGACCGGGTGCGCCGCGTCGTCAGGCTCGCCGGATACGTCAACTCCGACGGCACCTTCGCGCAGCAGCCGATGGTGGTGAACGGCGCTTCGGCCTTGATGGGGCAGGTGTTCGGCGAGGCGGGGCGACACGCCCGCTCGGCCGTCGGCTGCGCCGGGCTGCCGCGCGGCGCCCTGGTCGAGGTGGAAGGCATCTTCGAGATCGCGTGACATCACGGCACTGGCAAGCGGGCCGAAACGTGCCATCCTAGCGGGGAGAGACGCAGCAGCCGGGCCACATCGATGACCACGCCCAACCTCATCCTGACGCGCCTCGTCGAGGATCCGCGCGACCGCTCGGTCGCCGCCATCCTCGAGGCGATGGCGCGCGCTCTGGATGCCGGGGCCGAGGTCGAGCCCGAGCCCGAGCGGCGCGACGCCGCCACCCGGGTGATCCGCAGCGGCCCGCTCAGGCTGCCGCGCCGCGCCGACCTGTCGCTGGCCGAGGGCGGGCGCACCCTGTTCTGCCGCGTCGAGAGCCGGCTCGGCCCGCCGGGCGATGCCACGGTGGTCCGCACCGCGGACGGGTTCTCCGCCGAGATCGGGACCTTCCGCTGGGAGGCGGCCGAGGTCACGCTGCGCGCGGCGCAGGCCGAGCTGAACTGGACGCCGCTGCGCAGCTGGTTCCTCGAATGGTTCCTCAGCCGGCACACCGAGCTGGCGCCCGAGCTGCTCGGCGCCGTGCACAGCATCGGTGGGCCGCGCCGGGTGAGCGGCGGCTGGTCGCTCACCGTGGACTTCGGCTCGGCCCCGGTGGCCTGCGTCACCGAGCTGGTGCAGGCCCTGGCCCGCACCGGCGCCCAGAGCATGGTGATCGGTCACGCGTGAGGCGGGCCGAGGTCCGCCGCCTCGTCCACGTCGGCCAGCGTCGGCGCGAAGCCGACCTCGAGCGGCGCCAGCGTGCGCAGCGTGTCCGCGAGCGCATGCGGCGAGGACCAGCGGACCCCGCGGAACAGGCCGGCCGGGGTGGCGCGCGCGCCGCGCCTCAGCCCGATCATCCAGTAGCCGCCGTCGACGGCGGGGCCGAGCACGGCCTCGTTGCGGCCGAGCAGGCGAAAGCCCTGGGCGATGTGCGCCGCGCTCACGCCCGGGATGTCGGCGCCGACGATCAACACCGGGCCGGGCGGCATGGCGGCGAAGGCCCGGCCCATGCGCGCCCCCAGATCGCCCGGCCCCTGCGGCCAGCGCGCCGGCCTCGGCGGCCAGACGCGGCTGGCCAGCCCGGCGCGGTCCGGCGTCACGGCCAGCACGGTGCGCCAGCGGCGATCGCGCCCGACCGCGCGGATCAGCCGTGCCGCCTGGCGGCGGAACCACCATGCGGCCCCGACCGGGCCGAGGCCGCGCGCCAGCCGCGTCTTGACCCGCCCGGGCCGCGGCTCCTTGAGGAAGACGACCAGCGTGCGCTGCACCGGATCTCACCACAGGGCGGGCGCGTATCGCCCCGCCTGCAAGGACTGCGCCCCGTCCGGCCCGCCCGGCCGGCCCGGCTCGAGGCGCTCGGTCCGCTTGCATGAAGGACGGACGCTCCGCCGCGCCAAAGCGTTCGCAGATGCCGCGATGTTTGCGGCGTCCGGCCTATCGGGCTCCTCGACCGTCACAAACCGGGTCGCGACGTCGAGCGCATGCAGCGAGTCGCACAGTTGCGGCACACAATACGACGGACCTCCGTGTATCGGGCCGGGGCCGGTAATGACGTGCACGAGGGAAAGGCGGCACATTTCATCTTGAGCAGCTTCGCAAGACGTGCCGAAAGTTGCCCATGCGATCGACCCTGCGTCAAGGCGGCTCGGGCCGCGCCGCCGCGGGCAACATGGTCTCTCGCACCGCAGCAGGCCAAATCAAATCTGAGTTGACGCATTGGCACGTCTCACGTAATCCAAATTTGTTCTAGACGTGCGCGTACGTTCAACTTCAAAGGGATGGACCGGCAGATTGAACCTTCACTCCCAGGACGGCTCGTCGCCCGACGCCGAGGATCGTCGGCTGCGAGTTCCGGTCCGCAAATCCCAGTTGGTGCACGCGCCGATTAAATCGGGCGACGGCGACGAGATCGATTTCGCGACGCTTCTGCGGGTCGTGTCGTCGCGCAAGGGCACGGTGCTGGCGTGCATGGCCGCGTTCCTCCTGCTCGCCGGGGTCTACGCCTATACTGCGACACCCCTCTACACGGCGACGGCAAATCTCGTCATCACGCCGAAGCAGCAAAACCTGCTGAACCTGCAGGAGGTGGTTCCGGGACTGTCGACCGATTTCCAGACCATGAACACCGAAGTGCTGGTGCTGGAGTCGCGCACGCTGCTCGGCCATGTCGTCGACACCTTGTCGCTGACCAAGGACCCTGAATTCAATCCCGGACTCCGCCCCAAGCCGGCGTGGAAGGACTGGACCGGGTACAATTACGTCGAAAATCACATCAGCAATCTGATCGACAAGACGTTCGGTTCGGGCAAGAAGTCCGGTGCTCCTCCCGCGACCGAGGGTCCGCGCGCGGTCGCGGTCGACATCCTCGGCCAGCTGCTCGACGTGCACCTGGTGTCCGACACCTACGCAATTGAGGTCTCCGTGGCGGCGGACAGCGGGCCAAAGGCGGCACGCATCGCCGACAAGATCGCGCAGCTCTACATCACGCAGCAACGGGACGACAAGCTCGTCGCGGGGGACCATGCGCTGGTCTGGCTCGGCAAGCGCGTTGCCGAACTGAAGAATCAGCTCCAGGCGTCCGAAAGCAAGGTCCGGAACTATTCCGCCAAATCGACGGTCATGACGGAACAGGGCCTGGCTCTGGAAATCGAGAAGCTGAAGCGCCTGAAAGACGAGCTGGCGTCCAAGACCGACAAGGCGACACAGCTGCATGCCCGCATTGATCGCCTGGAGACCCTGCGCGCGCAGGACAAGTTCGACGAACTGGCGAGCTTTGCCGTGGACTCGCGGCTCAGCAGCCTCGCCGGGCAGCTGGCGCAGGGTGGCAATACCGCCCTGAGGGAGCAATTCTCCGCGGTGTTCGAGCAGCGCGTCCGGCAGCTCGGAGCGGACGTCGATCGGGTGCAGCGGCAGATCGCCTCGCTCAAGGACGGCATCACCAGCCTCGAGTCGGACCTGCAGACGAACTCCAGCGATTTCGTCAAGCTCAATCAGCTCCAGCACGACGCCGAAGCCAACAAGCTCATCTACGAGAACACCCTGGCGCGCATGAAGGATATCTCGGTGCAGCAGGGCGTGCAGCAGGCGGACGCGCGGATCCTGGACGCGGCCAAGGTTCCGCTCGCGCCCTCGCATCCGCACAAGGCTCTGGCGTTGGGGGCGGGAGGCGTCTTCGGCGCCCTCGTCGGCCTGTTCATTGCCTTCCTTTCGCAATCGCTGCGCAGCACCATCGAGTCGTCGGAACAGCTGGAAGCGGCGACCGGGCTGCCGGTGATCGGAATCATCCCCGAGGCGCGCTCACGCCGCCCCGACGGACCACTCAGGCACATCATTCAAAAGCCCGCCTCCCCGGCAGCGGAAGCCGTCCGAAATCTGCGCACGACCTTGCAGCTGTCCAATATCGACGCGCCGCCGCAGGTGATCATGACCACCTCATCGGTGCCGGGCGAGGGCAAGAGCACTTTGTCGGCGGCCCTGGCCCAGACCAACGCGGCGTCGGGCAAGCGCGTGCTGCTGATCGACGCCGACCTGCGCCATCGCACGCTGAGCCAGTTCTTCCACTCGGACAAACCGGTCGGTCTTCTGTCGCTGTTGAGCGGGGCCGCGTCCCTGGACGAGGCGATCGTCCATGACGAGCCCGCCCAGATGGACATCCTCTTCGCCGACGAGGGAAGCGTGACCGCGGGCGACATCTTCGGGTCGCGCCGCTTCGTGTCGTTCCTGAGCGACATGCGCCGGGTCTACGACATCATCGTCATCGACACGCCGCCCGTGCTGGCCGTGTCGGACACGCGCATCGTCGCCCAGCACGCCGACGCGATCGTCTATCTCGTGCGCTGGAACGCCACCAAGCTGCGCATGGTGCGCGCCGGGCTCGAGGCGCTGCGCCACGTCAATGTCGAGGTCGGCGGGCTGGTGCTGAACCGCATGAAGGCAAGCGGTTCCGAGCAGTACGGCTATTACGGCGGCAGCTACACCTAGCCTCACCTGCGATCGCGCCGGCCGGACCCGCGGCGCCCCGGTCCGCCGGGCAGGGACAGCGGCGGGGCACCGCGTCACAGCCTACTCGCGGGCCTCCGAAAGGGTCTCCCGGGCCTGCCACAAGATCACCGGCACCATGAGCAGCGCGCCCAGCGGATCGGCCCACCACCAGCCGAACGCCGAATACAGGCCCACGCCCAGCAGCAGCGAGAACGAGAGCCAGGCGCAGACCCAGGTCTCCGCCGCGTCGGCCTCGAGCGCGCGGCTGTTGATCCGGCGCCCGACTCGCGTCTTGGCCCGGGCCAGCATCGGCATCACCACCAGCGACGCGCAGGCCAGAACCAGACCGACGAGCGACTGCTCGGGCGCCTCCCGCAGCGCGATGCTCGAGAGCGCGCCATAGAGCACATAGGCGCAAAGCGCGAAGAAGGTGGCCGAGACGGCATAGAGCGCCTTTCGCTCGGCGGCGCCGTGCTCGGCCGCCGCGGCGCCGGGCGTGGCACGGTACAGCCGCCACAGCAGGCCGGCCGCCGACACGATCTCGATCAGGCTGTCGAACCCGAAGGCAACCAGCGCCGTGCTGCCGGCGATCAGCCCGGCGCCGATCGCCACGGCGGCCTCGACCACGTTCCAACAGACGCTGAACCATTCAAGGCGCAAGGCCCGCCGATGAAGCTGTGCTTGGCTCGATGCAATCAAGGTCCTCGGCGCTCCCTCGCCCGGCTGCTTCCCTGCCCGCGTATACCGTCGCTCGCGCCCACAAGCAGCCCCAGGGCAAGCCAGCCCTCAATGGGCCCCGCAGGGACAGTGCGGCAGGTGGCTCAGGCCGCCGAGCTCGCGCATCAGCGCGCCCCAGTGCGGCGCCCGCACCCTGACCGCGGCAAGGGCCTGGGCGCAGTCGATTCCGGGGATCTCGCCATCGCGCATCACCACGCGGCCGCGCACGATCGCGGTCGAGACGTCACCGGCGCGGGCGTAATAGACCAGCGAGGCGATGCCGCCATAGAACGGCTGCAGGTGCGGCCGGTCCAGGTCGACCAGGATCATGTCGGCCTCGCGCCCCGGCGTCAGCCGGCCGATCCGCGCGCCCATCCCCATCGCCTCGGCCGCCCCCGCGGTCGCCAGCTCCAGCGCCTGCGCCGTGGTCAGGGCGTCGTGGCGGCGCTCGCGCAGGCGCACCGCATTGAGCGCGCCGCGCATCGCCTCGAACGGGTCGTTGAGCATCCAGTCGGTGGCCAGTCCGGTGCGGATTCCCGCACCCCGGATGGCGCACAGATCGGGGTAGACGCCGCGGCGCGGATAGATCGTGGCGCAATGCGCATAGCCCGCACCGCTCTCGGCCACCGCCGCGCGGTCGTGCGCGTCGGCGAAGGTCAGATGCGCCAGCACCCAGTCGGGGCCGAGCACGCCCAGCTCGGCCAGCCACGCCGCCGGCCCCAGCCCGTGCGCGGCGCGGATCGTCTCGACCTCGCTGGGCGACTGGGCGACATGGCAGTGCAGCCCGACGCCCAGGCGCCGCGCCTCGGCCGCCGCCTCGCGGTGCAGCCCGCCCGAGCAGGTGTCGGCCGCGTGCGGCCCCAGGCGCGCCGTGATCAGGCCGTCCCCTGCCCCGTGCCAGCGCCGCACGACATCCGCGCCCTGGCGCAGGCGGCGCTCTCCCAGTGCCGCGTCGCGGCGGTAGTCGCCCCGGGCCAGCCGCGCCTTGTCCACATCGACGATCTCGGTGGCCAGCTCCAGCCTCAGCCCGGTGGCCAGCGCCGTCTCGGCCATGGCGTCGGGGGCGTACCAGAAGTCGTTGAGCGTGGTGATGCCGGCGCGGATCATCTCGGCGCAGCCGAGCACCGCAAGCCGGCGCCAGTCGTCGGCCGAGACCCGCCCCTCGCCGCGAAAGGCGATGGTGTAGAGCGCAGCCCCGCCCGCGCCGTCATCGGTCTGGCTGCGAAACACGGTCGAGGCCGTGTGGCAATGGCAGTTGACGAAGCCAGGCAGCAGCGCCTGGCCGGGCCGCTCGATGCGCTCGCGCGGCGCCCAGCGGCCGGCCCGGGCGGGGCCGACATGCACGATGCGGCCCTCGCGCACCGCGACCTCGCCGTCCGGGATCACCTCGTGCGTGCCGTCGACCGGATAGACGAAGCCCGCGCGCACCAGAAGGTCCACGGGCTCGGGGCCTTGCTCGGCAGGATCTTTCGCGGCTGCGGAGGGCACTGGCGGACCGTCGCGGGGCTGGGAACCGGTGGCACCGGAACCCTAGCCCGGCCGCGGCGGATCAGCCAGTGCAATGTCGCGGGGGAGGGGCCGCCGGCCCGGCCGCTCAACTGCCGCGAAGATCGGCGAGCGTTACCCCGGTACGCGGCGGCTGCGAGGTCACCGCGTCCGCGATGGTCGCGATCTCGCCGCGCAAGAGGCCGATGTCGTTGAGCTCGCGGTCGCTCAGGCGGCTGAGCTCGCGATAGGTCTCGCGCGCCCGGCGCTCTCGCCGCACGCGCGCGGCGTGCCGGGCGAAGGCGGTGGCAACCGCGTGCCCGACCCCGAGGATCGAATCGCCCAGGACGTCGGCAGGTCCCCGGCGCGGCGCCTGCTGCGGTGCTGTTGGCGTGGCATAACTCCAGGTGTGTCTCATGTTCATGGTCAGTCTCCGTTCGTATCGACGGCCCGTGGCCGTCAGCGATGCGCCCCCTTGCGGGATCGGCCCGTCTGGGCGGGACCGGCCCGTCTGGCGCGGCGCACCAGGATTTGTTGCAATGCAGTAGATAAGCTCGCGGCGGCAGCCGGAGAACTGCGGCGCAAGGCAATCCAGCTTTGCGCTTTTGGCATGAGTCGCGCGCCGCGGCTGGCGCTTCGGGGGGGTCCGCGCCGGACCCGTTAACTCCTACAGTCCGACTATAAGAGTTAACCGTCTTTCAGGCCGCGCAGGCGTCGCGCGCGACTTTCGTAGGATTAACGGATTTGCTGCCAACCGTTATTAACACGGCCCCCCGCGTTAACGGCGTTAGCAGGCGCTAACGCGCCCCCTCGGCTGGCCGGGGCGGTCGCCGCCGCCTCCGGCCCGCGCCCGGAGAGACCGGGAGAGACCGGCAGAGGCCCGGGAGAGGCTTGGGAAGACCGGGCAGCGACCAAGGGGCACAGAGGAAGCCGGTCCGGCGCCGTCGGGCATCGCCCCGGCGCTCCGCGCTCAGCGCCAGCTCCAGTACTCGGCCAGGAACAGCACATAGACCGTGGAAAGCTCGAGCCGGCCCAGCAGCATGGCCGCGGTCAGGATCCACTTCGCCGCGACGGAGACCGAGGCGAAGGTGCTGGCCGGTCCCACCACCGGCCCCAGGCCGGGACCCGCATTCGCCATCGCCTGCGCGACGGCGCTGGTGGAGGAGAGGAAATCGAGCCCGGTCGCCATCACCATCGCCGAGAGAATCATGAACGTCATCAGGTACATGAAGAAGAAATTGCGCACCGAGCGCATGGAGTCGTCCTCGACGCGGCGCCCGCCGAAACGGATCGCCAGCGTCCGGTTGGGCGAGAGCACCAGCTTGAGGTTGTGGCTCACGCCCGAGACCAGAAGCTGCCAGCGGAAGATCTTGATCGCGCCCGAGGTCGAGCCGGCGCAGCCGCCGACGAACATCAGCGCGAAGAACATGCCCACGGCGAAGCTGCCCCAGGCAGAATAGTTGGCCGAGGCAAAGCCGGTGTCGGTGAGAACCGAGGTGACATTGAACGCCGAGACCCGCAGCGCGGTCCAGACCGGCATGCCGTTTTCGAGCACGTTCCACAGCGTGACCAGCCCCACGAACACCGCCAGGATCCCCAGGAGCGCCGGCACCTGGCGTTCCTGGTCGATCGACCCGCGCGGCCGCGTTAACAACACCCCATACCAGATCAACGGAACAGCACCACTCACCATAAAAACAATGCCGACAACCTCGATCGCCGGCGAATGAAAGTATCCCATCGACGCATCGTGGGTCGAGAAGCCGCCCGTCGAAATCGTCGCTAGGGCATGATTGATCGCGTCGAAGGCGCTCATGCCGGCAATCGCATAGGCGACGGCGCAGGCTGCAATCAGGGCGACATAGACCCCCACGGTCAGCACCGCCATCTCGTAGACGGAATAGGTCGGCTTGCCCGAGATATCGGACGACTCGGTGTGGAAGAGCTGCATGCCGCCGATGCCGAGCGCCGGCAGCAGAACGATCGCGGTTACCACGATGCCCGCACCGCCGATGCCCTGAAGCAGCGAGCGCCACAGCAGGATTCCCGGCGGCATGCGATCGAGCCCGACGAGCACCGTCGATCCGGTCGTGGTCAGGCCCGACATGGTCTCGAAGACGGCATCGGTAATGCCCAGATGCAGGCTCGAGAGCACGAACGGCACCGAAGCGAAAGCACAGATCGTCAGCCACGCCGTCACGGTCAGCAGATAGCCGGCGCGCCGCTCGACGCGCCAGTCCCGCGCGCGGCAGATGATCGCAAGGCAGCCGCCGGACAACCCGGTCAGGGCCGCCGAGGTCGCGAATGTCAGCCAGTCCGGGTTGCCGCTCACAGCGTCTACCAGCATCGGAATCAGCATGGCGGACGCGAGGACAAGGAGCAGCATCCCATTGATAAACGTGACGAATCGCAACGAGTCGCGCTGCATCGACACCTTCCCGTCCCAGTGCTTCGATGATCCCCGCAACAGACTGCCGCGCGTCGCTTCGCGAGCGCGCGGCAGGAGCGCATTCTTCACAGGCTCCGGGCTGCTGGCAACAGCAATCGATCCAGATAGCCGGCGGGCTTGGCGGCTGGACGACCTCCGCTGGCCGAAGGCGAGGAGGCCGCCCAGCCAAGGCCGCGCCACCAAGACAAGCGCCGCGCGGGCAAGGATCCCGTCTCGCGCGCCATGCCAAGCATCTCGGAGACAGGATCGCGACCGGTCTCTAGCCGCCCCGCTCGTAACGGCGGACCAGCCGCTCGGGCGCCACTCCGAGAAGGTAGAGCGCCAGCGTCGAGAGATTGCGCGCCCCGCGTCTGAGCCACCCCGCGGCAGCGTATCGCTCGGCCGAGGTGACAGCATCGCACGGCAGCGGCGCGAGCCGCGCGCGCCCCAGCCTTTGGGCAAGCGCCACGTCCTCCATCAGGGGGATGTCGGGAAAGCCGCCCGCGGCCTGGTAGACCGAGCGGCTGAGCAACAGTCCCTGGTCGCCATAGGGCAGCCCGAGGAACCGCGATCGCAGGTTGGCCCAGGCAGCCACCAGCCGCGGCCCCGGCCCGGCGCGGTCGAAGCGCAGACGGAAATAGCCGGCTTGTCCCGGCCGCGCGCCGATATGGGACAGCACGACGCCGGACCAACCGGGCGCCAGCACGGTGTCGGCGTGCAGGAACAGCAGCCATTCTCCGCGCGCCGCCCGCGCCCCGGCGGCAAGCTGCATGCCCCGCCCCCGCGGCGCCGTGACCAGCCGCGCCCCCAGCGCCTCTGCGACCTCGGCGATCCCGTCCGACGAGCCGCCGTCGGCGAACACCAGCTCGCGCACGACGCCCGCCATCAGGCCTTCCGCCAGCGCGTCGACGCATGGCGCGAGCCGCCCGGCCGCCTCCAGCGTCGGGATCACCACCGAGACCGGCGCGCGCATCCGCGAGCCTCAGGCTGCCGCGCGGGCGCGCTCGGCCAGCTCGACCAGGGCCAGCGCGCCGGCGCCCAGCACCGCGAAGCCGAGGAACAGCGGCTCGACCGAGCCGTCATAGGACTGCGCGATCACGTATCCCACCGGCATCGCCCCGAGCATCGAGATCGTGTTCACGACCGAAGCCGCCGTGCCGGCCAGATGGCCCAGCGAGTCGAGCGCCAGCGCGCTCAGGTTGGGAAACAGAACCGCGACCGAGAAGAAGATCAGCGCCATCAGGCCCATGAACACCCAAAACGGCGGCAACCCGTCGCCACGCGCGATCACCGTGGCCACGGCACCGACCGCGATCATCTGCATCAGCGCCAGCCGCACCAGGGTCCGCATGCCCACCCGCATCACCAGCCGGCTGTTGCCGACGCTGGCCAGCGCGAAGGCAAAGGCCAGCCCGCCGAAGGCCCAAGGGAACAGACGGCCCAGCCCGTAGCCATCCCCCAGCACCTGCTGCGCCGTCGAGAGGTAGACCACGAAGGCCCCGAACACCAGCGCCGCCGCAAACGTGTACAGCATGGTCGGACGCGTCCCCAGCACCTCCGCGAACGCGGCGATGACCGGCCGCGGGCTCAGCGGCCGGCGCTGCTCCGCGCTCAGGGTCTCGGGCACGGCGAGCGCGTACCAGCCGCCCGAGACGAGCGCCATCGCCAGATAGAGCCCGAAGATCGCGCGCCAGCCGGCCAGCATCTCGGCCCACTGGCCCAAGAGCGGCGCGAACATCGGCACCACCATGAACACGGTCATGACCAGCGACAGGATCCGCGCCATCGGGCGGCCCTCGTAGAGGTCGCGCACCACCGCCATGGCCACGATCCGCGGCCCCCCGGCGCCCAGCCCCTGCAGGAAACGGCCGGCGAACATGGCCTCGGGCGTGGTGGCGAACATGCCAATCAGGGTACCCGCGGTGAACACCGCCCAGCCCAGCATCGCCGTGCGCTTGCGGCCGATGCTGTCGGCCAGCGGCCCATAGGCCACCTGCGAAAGCCCCATGCCGAGGAACACCGTGATGACCACGAGCTGCCCTTCGTTGGCACTGGCGAAGCCGAGATCGGTGCCAATGGAATCGAGCGCCGGCAAGACCGCGTCGATGGTCATCGCGACGACCGAGGTCATCAGCGCGAGGAACACGACGAAGCCGGGCGGCGCGCGTCCCTCGGCGCGCTCGGCGGGGCTGGGCAGGCTCATGGCTATCGATCCGTCAACGAACGCGGCCTTATAGCGGCGTGACGCTCGCCGCGCGATGCCTATATTTGAGGCAGGGACAGAAACGGAAGGCAAGGATGACCGAACTGCAAGGCTTCGTCGATACCGAGCGCAGCGTCCTGCGCATGGACGGACGAGATGCGCGAAGCGTGCTGCAGAACACCGTCACCAGCGACATCGAGAAACTGTCGCGTGGCGGGGCGCTGTACACGGCGCTGCTCACGCCGCAGGGCAAGTATCTGTTCGACTTCTTCCTGGTCGAAGCGCCGGGCGGCGCGATCCTGATCGACACGCCCTCGGCCAGCGCGGAAACGCTGGCGCAGCGGCTGAAATTGTACAGCCTGCGCCGCGACGCGCGCATCGTCGGCGCAGCGGGACTTGGCGTCGCTCTGGCCTGGGGCGGCGACGGCGCGCCCGCCGCAGGCGACGGGCTCGTCGTCCGCGACCCGCGCAGCCCCGCGCTCGGATGGCGCCTCTATGCGGCCGATCCAACCGCCGCGATGGCGGCAGCCGGCGTTACCCCGATTTCGCGCGCGGCCTGGCGCAGGCTGCGCATCGAGCACGTGGTCCCCGAGTCCGGTGTCGAGTTGGTCCCCGAGGAGACCTTCATCCTCGAGGCAAACCTCGAGGCGCTGAATGGCGTCGACTTGCGCAAGGGCTGCTTCGTCGGGCAGGAGGTCACGGCACGCATGAAGCACAAGACCGAGCTGCGCCGCCGTCTGGTGCGGGTGCGCGTCGAGGGCGTGGCCCCGCCGGGCACTCCGGTGACGGCGGACGGCAAGCCAGCCGGAACGCTGTTCACCCAGGAAGGCGGGCATGGGCTGGCGCACCTGCGCCTTGACCGCGCCCGCGGACCGCTCGCGGCCGGCGCGGCCCGGGTGATCTACGAAGGGTGACCGGATTCGGCGTCGAGCAGCGCCCTGAGGCCCTCGCGATAGCTGGGATAGGCCAGCTCCACCCGCAGCTCGTTCTTGATCCGCGCGTTCGAGACGCGCTTGGACTCGGCGTAGAACGAGCGCGCCATGGGCGAGAGATCGGCCTCCGCGAAGGGCACCTCCGGGGGCACCGGCACGCCGAGAAGCTCGGCCGCATACGCGATCACGTCCTGGGGCGGCGCCGGCTCGTCGTCGCACACATTGTAGATGGCGCCCGGATGCGGCCGGATGATTGAGGCTTCGAGCACGCGGGCGATGTCCTCGACATGAATGCGGCTGAACACCTGCCCCGACTTGACGATGCGTCGCGCCGTCCCGGCGCGCACCTTGGCGAACGGGCCGCGCCCGGGCCCGTAGATGCCGGCGAGGCGGAAGACGTGCACCGGCAGGCCGGTGTCGTGCCGGTAGCCCAGCCATTCCTGCTCGGCGGCGACCCGCGCCTTGCCGCGCGTCGTCTCGGGATGGCATTCGGAGGTCTCGTCCACCCAGGCGCCGCCCCGGTCGCCGTAGACCCCGACGGTGGAGAGATAGCCGAGCCAGTCGAACTCCTCGGACCGCGCCGAGAGCGCCCCGGCGCAATGCATCAGCACCGGGTCGCCGCCCTCGCCCGGCGGGGCCGAGATGAGCACATGGGTGGCGAGATCAAGCACGCGCCCGCAACGCGCGGGCGGCCACAGCGCCGCTTCAGCCCCCGTGGCGCGGATCGCCTCGACGCCGTCGCGCTGGCGCGTGGTGCCGATCACTTGCCAGCCTTTCGGGATCAGCCGCCGCGCCAGCGCCCGGGCCGAATAGCCATATCCGATGCAGAGCAGAACCGGCATCCGTCACCTCAAGCCGGCCCAGGCGACGCAATCGCCGGCGTCGCGCCCTCGGCGGCGCCCAGGCACTTGGCCAAGCATTGCGCTATTGCACCAGCCGGATCAGCTTGCGCTCGAGCACCCGCAGCACGCGGCGCAGATCGCGCCCGCGCTCGAGGATGCGCCCGTCCATGCCGACCACCGAGTACCCCGGAAGCTGGCCCTCGCCGCGGGCCTTCTCGACCCGGTAGACCGGCTGTTCGCTCGACCCGCGCAGGATCGAGAATACCGCCCGGTCGCGACGATGGTCGATGGCATAGTCGCGGCAGTCGCCCGCGGCGACCATCCGGCCATAGACGTCCAGGATCAATGCGAGCTCACGGCGATCGAATGTGACCTCGGCGAGGCGCGCGCCGCCGAGGCTCGGGAAGATCCGCTCGAAGCTCATGACAACAGGATGACATTCGCCTCGCGCGGATTGCAAGCACGAACTGCGCGGCGCCGGTCTCAGTGATGCCGCTCCGGCGGCATGGTGTAATGGTCGCCCTGCAGCTCGACGAAATAGTCCGGCACATCCGGGTGCTCGACCGGGTCACCCGACTGATCCGCCTCGAGGTTCTGCTCCGAGACATAGGCCATGTAGTAGCTGGTCTCGTTCTCGGCCAGCAGGTGGTAATAGGGCTGATCCTTGCGCGGGCGCACCTCCTCGGGAATGGACAGCCACCATTCCTCGGTGTTGGCGAACTCGGGATCGACGTCGATGATCACCCCGCGGAAGGGGTGGATGCGGTGGCGCACCACCTGGCCGATCCGGAATTTCGCCTGCGCCCGCAGCACCTCGCGGTATCCTCTGTCCTGACATTTCATGGCCGTGCCTACTATCGCGAACATAGCACAGTGTCCATATTGCGGCACGGTGCGATTTCGACGCGGGACGAGGGGCATGGTCGAGCAGTTTCTGCAGGTTCTCCAGGTTATCGCGCCGGTCTTCCTGGTGGCCCTTGCGGGCTATGTCTGGGGGCGGCTGAAGCTGAACTTCGACCTCGAGTTCGTCACCCGGCTCGCGGTGAACTTCTCCATGCCGTGCCTGATCTTCGCCGTGCTGGTGAAGGTGAAGATCGACCCGAACGCCTTTCGCGACATCGCGTTGGCGGCGCTGGCAGCCTATGCGGCGCTCGGGCTCGTGCTCGGCCTCGGCCTGCGCGCCGCGGGATGGCGGCTGCGCACCTTCCTGGTGCCCGGCACCTTCGGCAACACAGGCAATATCGGCCTGCCGGTGGCGCTGTTCGCCTATGGCGAGTCCGGGCTGGCCTTCGCCATCGTGGTCTTCGCCATCATGGCAATCCTGCAGTTCACCGTCGGGGTCTACGTGGTGGCCGGCACGGGCCAGCTGCTCCACGTGCTCAAGCAGCCCCTGGTCTACGGCGCGGTGCTGGGCGGGCTGTTCGCCTTCGAGGGCTGGCAGGTTCCAGCCTGGGCGCTGAACTCGCTCGACCTCGCGGGCCAGATCGCCATCCCGGCAATGCTGCTGACGCTGGGGTTCTCGATTGCCAACCTCTCGGTCAGCGAGGTAGGGCGCGCCATGCAGTTCTCGCTGGCAAAACTGGCCGCGGCCGCCGCGGTCGCCGTCGCCATCGCCTGGGCTTTCGGGCTGCACGGCGCGGCGCGCGGCAGCCTGGTTCTGCAGCTCATCATGCCGGTGGCGGTGACCAGCTATCTGCTGGCCGAGCGCTACCGTGCCGAGCCCGAGAGCATCGCCGGTGCCGTCGTGATCTCAACCCTCATCGCGGCCGTTGCCGTGCCCGTCGCCCTCGCCTTGCTGCTTTAACCAAAGATTTTGCTCCCCTGCTCGAAGTTTTTCTGCTATCCTGTTGGAAAAGATGAACATCGGGCAGAGATCGTAACAGGCGGACGAAGCTGGGGCAGTGAAGGCGTTCGGGCAGTTCAATCCTGCGTTGCGGCCGGTTGTGGGCGCCGTGTTGCTGGCGCTCTTGGTCAGTTCGTGCTCGTCGGCGCCGAAGGGCCCGCCCAGCGCCGTCAACGACATCTGCGCCATCTTCGAGCAGCGCCCCGACTGGCGCGATGCGGTCGTCGCCTCGGCCCTGCGCTGGGGCGCGCCGATCGAGGTGCAGATGGCGATCCTGTGGTACGAGTCCCGCTTCCGCGCCCAGGCGCGCCCGCCCGAGCGCTATACGCTGGGCTTCATCCCGGCGGGGCGCGCCTCCTCGGCCTACGGCTATCCGCAGGCCATCGACAGCACCTGGAACTGGTACCGGCGCGACACCGGCAACCGCAGCGCCGACCGCGACAACTTCAAGGACGCGGCCGATTTCGTCGGCTGGTACATGGCCAAGACGGTGCAGATGGACGGCGTCTCGAAGTTCGACGCCTTCAGCCACTACATCGCCTATCACGAAGGCCACACCGGCTTCCTGCGCGGCGCCTGGCGGGACAACCCGGCGATCCAGGCCGTGGCCAGCCGGGTCGCAGACCAGGCCGCGCACTACCGCGGCCAGCTGCGCAACTGCCCCGGCACCTATGCTGCGCTTCTCACACCCCGAGGTGGTGCCTAACCCAGCGCCGGCTGCGTCTGGCGGCGCGGCGCACGCGGCCCGAGCGCTCGTCGATGCGCCGCTCGATCTCATCCACCGCCGGGTCGACATGGGTGTGGAAGGCCAGGACCAGCAGCCGCCAGGCGAGCAGCACGGCCAGCACCAGGAGTGTCACCACGATCAGGTCGAACCAGGGAAACAGCTTCTCGTGCGGGCCGGTGGCCGGCCGTAAGGACAGGGCATTGGGGTACATCGAGAACATCGGGATGCGCCAGCCGTAATGGCGCAGCACGACCCATTTTGGCTTGTCCGCGGTCGAAGCAAGGTCGCTCGCCTTCGCCGCGAGATCCGCCGTGTCGAACTTGAAATAGGGTGGCCAGCCCCAGCCGGTGTCCTCGTTGCGATAGACCCTGGCGGCGCCGCCGGGCGTCTTGGCATAGATGAACCGCACGTCACGGCTGCGGGTGACCGGCTTGCCCTGGGCGTCGGTCGCCTGCACGTCCTGGCGCACCACGTCAGTGCCGACGATCCGGACCACGTCGCGCTGGGGCAGGTTGTAGTCGAGGAACCCCGCGACCACCGCGAGCGCCACGATCCAGACTGCGATCTTCACGCGGCCCAGCGTCATGCGGGACACCCCCGGCCCATCGCGCGCAATCGCGCCGATAGGACTCGCAGCTGCCTTGTATGCATCGGTCGCTCCTTCTCGCCCGGCAATCTAGGGGCCGGGATTGCCCGGCGCAAACGGCGGACTTTCGCGATGCCTCGGCCCGCTCATCGCAGGGTCAGCAACAAGAGGTTCGACAGCTTTCCCGTCGCCTCGGGAGAAAGCGCGCCACAGTTGGTCTCGGCGCCGGCCTGGGTGCGCCGGCAGAAGTCGTAGGAACCCATGTCGAGGTTGATCGCCATGTCGGGCGCAAGCGCCGCGTCGATCGCAACAGCCGCGTCGCGCAGCGTCATCGCCACCGGCGTCTGCCACACCCCGAAGCCATCGGCATTGGCGAACAGCAAGCGCCGGACATGGGCCGGCGCGCTCTCCTGCTGCGTCACGTCGACCTGGCCGTCTGAGATGAGCAGATGGCTCTGCATCACGGAGAGGCCGCGCGCGGCGGCCGCCTTGATGAAGGCGCTGCGCTGGTCCAGCTCGCGCAGATCATAGACGGTTGCGCCAAGGCGCACCCGCTCGCGGTGCTGCAGATCGGGCTGACCGCTTTCGGGATCGATCACCAGAACCCCGTCCATGTGCGCGAGGTTGCGGTTGATCACCTCGCCCCGGCGCAGGAACAGGCCCACGGGCTTGTGCGCCCCGCTCGTCCGCGTCCCGGTGCCTGTGTAGGTCCCTGTTACCACCAGCCGCAGCCCTTCGGCCGGGGGCCGGGACAGCGGCAGGTCGTCGGGCAAAAGCTTCAGCGAGATGCGCGCCGCGCCCCAGCAGCTGTGGAACAGGAGCCCTCCGCCCGCCGCCGGGCAGGCTGCCTCAGCGGGTCGGGCGATCAGCGTGAGCAGCAGTGCCAGCGCCGCAAGGCGAAGGATCATCCCGCCCTCATCCGGGCGACATCCCCCTGATCCGCTCGGACCGGCGCCGCAACAGCTCCAGCGTGGTCAGCATGATGATCGAGATCGTCACCAGGATCGTTGCCACCGCCAGAATGGTCGGCGAAATCTGCTCTCGCAGCCCCGTGAACATCTGCCAGGGCAAGGTCCTTTGCGCCGCCGAGCCGACGAACAGCACGACGACGACCTCGTCGAACGAGGTGATGAAGGCAAACAGCGCGCCCGAGATGACGCCGGGGATGATCAGCGGCATCTGCACCCGGAAGAAGGTGGTCACCGGCCCGGCCCCCAGGCTGGCCGAGGCGCGCACCAAGGATCGGTCGAAGCCCACCAACGTCGCCGTCACCGTTATGATCACGAATGGGGTGCCCAGCGCCGCATGAGCGAGCACGACGCCCCAATAGGTGCCCTGAAGCCCGATGCGCGAGTAGAAGAAGTACATCCCGGCCGCCGAGATGATCAGCGGAACGATCATCGGCGAGATCAACGTCGCCATGATCGCGCCGCGATAGGGCACGTGGCTCTGGCTCAGGCCGATCGCCGCGACGGTGCCCAGGCTGGTGGCGAGCAGAGTGGCCATCGGCGCGATGCGGACCGAGTTCCACAGCGCCTGCTGCCAGCTGGGGTTGGTGAAGAAGTCCCGGTAGTGCTTGAGCGAGTAGCCCGACGGATCCAGCGCCAGCATCTTCGCGGTGAAGGTGAAGTAGTCCTCGGCGTTGAAGCTCAGCGGGATGATGACGATGATCGGCAGGATCAGGAACAGGAAGACCAGCGCGCAGATCACGCGGAACCCGTAATACCAGGCGACCTCGCCCTTGGTTGCATATGGCGGCAGCGCGGCCATCGTCTTCCTCCTAACCGAGCTTCACGTTGGCGACGCCGACCATGCGGTCGTAGACCCAGTAGAGGATCATCACGACGAACAGCAGGATCACGCCCAGCGCCGCCGCCAGCCCCCAGTTAAGACTGGTCGAGATATTGTATGCGATCCGGTTCGAGATGAAGATGCCCGAGGTGCCGCCGACCAGTTCCGGCGTGATGTAGTAGCCGACCGCCAGGATGAAGACGAGAATCGAGCCGGCCCCGATGCCGGGCACGGTGTTCGGGAAGTAGACCCGCCAGAACGCGGTCCAGTTCGTTGCGCCCAGCGACTTCGCCGCACGGACATAGGCCGGCGGCACGGTCTTCATCACCGAGTAGAGCGGCAGGATCATGAACGGCAGCAGGATGTGCGTCATGGCCACCACCGTTCCGGTGGCGTTGAACATCATCTGCAGTCGGTGGTCGTTGCTGACCAGCCCGATCTTGACCAGGATATCGTTGATCACGCCCTGCTGCTGCAGCAGCACGATCCAGGCCGAGGTGCGCACCAGCAGAGAGGTCCAGAATGGCAGCAGCACCATGATCATCAACAGGTTCGAGGTCCTCAGCGGCAGGTTCGCCAGAAGCCACGCCACCGGATAGCCCAGCACCATGCACAGCACGGTGATCAGCACCGAGAGGATGAAGGTGCGCGCGAACAGCTTGCGATAGATGCGTTCGAAGGCCGGCTTCTGCTCGAGACCGTTCGGCCCGTAGTGCAGGTCCATCGCGTCGAGGAAGTAACCGGCGGTATAGTAGCCGTCGAAGTGCTTGATGACCCGCCAGGTGCCGATCTTGCCCCAGCCCTTGTCGACCTTGATGAACTGCTCCTTGTAGTTGCCGGGCGTCATCCGCTCGACCGGTCGCACCTTGCGGAACAGGCTGGACATGCCCGAGGACTCATAGTTCAGGCGCGTTCCCACTTTGGTATTGGTCTTGTCCTTGGCGGCCTGCACGAGGTCGTCATGCAGCGCGGCGTAAACCTTCTCGCTCGGAAGCTTGCCACTGTCCGGATTCCAGTTCGAGAGCGCGGCGACAGTCTTCGGCAGGGTCTCCGGCACGATCGTGTTCTGGACCGAGCGGAACAGCATGTCCGCGATCGGGGCGAGAAAGGTGAGAACGATGAACAGCAGCAGCGGCGCGATCAGCAACAGCGCGCGCATCTTCTCGCGGCGCAGCGCCCGCGCCAGGCTGACGCGCAGCGGTGTCCCGTCCGCGGCCCGCAGCGGCCCGCTGTCCTGCGTAGGCCCTTCGCCGCCCGCCGCCGTGCCACCGGTCACGTCCGCACTGGTCATCGCACCACTCCCTTCCGGTCGGCCCGGCGGGCCGGAGAGCGGGGGCGCGGCCGCGCCCCCGCCGGTCGCACTCAGGTCCTTACTGGATCAGCCAGGCCTGGAACTTGGCGTCGAGATCGTCGCGATGATCTGCCCACCACTTGTAGTCATAGTGGAAGGCGGTCTTCGCGTTCTCCGGGTTCGTCGGCATCCACGGCTTCATGTCGATCTTGAACACCTTGCTGTACCCGACCAGGGGCTGCGACGAGGCGCGGGCCGGGCCGTACGAGATGTACTGGGCCTGGTCGGCCAGCCGCTGGGTGTCCGTGGCGAACCGGATGAACGACTTGATCGCCGGCAGATCCTTCTTTTTGACGCCCTGGGGGATGATCCAGCCGTCGAGATCCATCATCTCCATGTCCCACAGCGTGGCGATCGGCTGCTTGTCGACCACTGCGGCATTGAAGATGCGGCCGTTGTAGGTCGAGCCCATCACAACCTCGCCGTCGGCGAGCCGCTGCGGCGTCTCGGCGCCGGCCGACCACCAGATCGTGTCCTTCTTGATCTTGTCCAGCTCCTTGAACGCCTTGGCGAGGCCCGCATCGGTGCCGAGCACGTCATAGATCTTGTCGCGCGGCACGCCGGCGCAGGCCAGTGCCCACTCCAGGTTGTTGATCGGCCGCTTCTCGAGGCTGCGCTTGCCCGGGAAGTCCTTGGTGTCGAACAAAGCGCAGATGTCCTTCGGCGTCTTGCCGTGCCAGTCCTTCACGTCGGTGCGATAGCCGATGAGCGTCGAGTAGACGATCTCGGGGATGAAGCAGGGCGACTGCAGTGTATTGCCGAAGTCCTGCTTGGCCGGGGTGCCGTCGGGCGCCGGCTTGGCCCATTTGTTGATGTCGATCTCCATCGCGAGACCTTCGTCGCAGGCACGAATCGCGTCCGAGATCACGGCGTCGACGATATCCCAGGTGACGTTCCCGGCCTCGGCCTGGGCGCGCATCTTGGCAACCGCCTCGTTCGAGGCGCTCGTCTGCACGATCGTCACGTTGGGACAGGCCTTCATGTAGGGCTCGTAATACGCCTTCTTTTGGCTGTTCTCGTAGGCGCCGCCCCAGGAAACGATGGTCAGCTGGTAGTTACCCTGGGGGCACTTCGGCCCCGAATCGGCAGCGCTGGCCGGCGACGCGTGCATCAGCACGGCGGCAGCCAGCGCGCCGATGACCGACACGGTGATCCTTGGAAGCATCTTCTCCTCCCTGATTCCGCCGGGTTGCCCCGGCTCCACTGACCCGGCACCGCGAAAGGCCGGGCCGGTTACACGGTGGCTCCGCCTCCGGAGCCCGCCGATCTTTGGCCGCGCGCCTGCCTCAACGGGCGTCGAGCGCGCGGCAATCATCGGTGACCCAGCCGATCGGTGTGGTCGCCCCCACCTGGAGCGCCGCGCGGGCGTGGCTGTTGGGAACCTTGACGATGAACTCGTCGTTGCTGGCCACTTCCATCCGGCAGCGGATGTGGTCGCCGAGATAGATCAGCTCGACCACCTTGCCTTCCATCAGGTTGGGCGCCGACTCGTCGCCGAGGATCACGCGTTCGGGCCGGATCGAGAGCATGGTCTTCTCACCGGCCGAACCGCAGCGCACCGCCTTGGCCTGGACCCGGATATTGCCGCCCAGGTCGACACCTGCGACCTCGCCGTTGACCTCGGTCACGGTGCCCCACAGCTTGTTGTTCTCGCCGATGAACTGGGCGACGAAGGCGTTCTCCGGCTTCTCGTAGAGCGTGGGCGGGTCCGCCAGCTGCTGGATGCGCCCGTCGTCGAAGACGGCGATGCGGTCCGACATGGTCAGGGCCTCGGTCTGGTCGTGGGTGACGTAGACCACGGTGACGCCCAGGCGTTGGTGCAGGTGCTTGATCTCGAACTGCATGTGCTCGCGCAGCTGCTTGTCGAGCGCGCCGAGCGGCTCGTCCATCAAGACGAGGTCGGGCTCGAACACCAGCGCCCGTGCCAAGGCGATGCGCTGCTGCTGGCCGCCCGAGAGCTGCGCCGGCCGCCGGCCGCCGAAGGCGCCCATCTGCACCATGTCCAGCGCCTTCTGCACCTTCTGCTTGATATCCGCCTTGCCCATTTTGCGGACCTCGAGCGGGAAGGCCAGGTTCTCCGCCACCGTCATGTGCGGGAACAGGGCGTAGTTCTGGAACACCATGCCGATGCCGCGCTTGTGCGGCGGGATGTTGTTGATGGCGCGCCCGCCCAGCTTGATCTCGCCATGGGTGGCTGTCTCGAAGCCGGCCAGCATCATCAGGCAGGTGGTCTTGCCCGAGCCCGAGGGGCCCAGCATCGTCAGGAACTCGCCCTTGCCGATGCCGAGGTTGAGATCTTTGACGACCAGCGTCTCGCCATCGTAGCTCTTCTGGACGCGCTCGAATTCGACGAAGGCGCCATTGGCGGAATCGGCGGTCATGCGCTCCCCCGCAGTTTTGCTTTTTCTTCTCCGTACCTAGCCGGACCTAAGCACAGAACTTTCACCGGATACAAGTCCCGCTTACGGCGAATCGTCTGCCATTCGCGACGCAACAGGTCAGCGACCTTGTCCTAACGGGCTGGAATCGCGCACACATCCGCCGTGGCCGAATAGAAAAAGCGGACCGGCCAGGCCGGTCCGCAAGGTCTTGGTCAGGCGCGCGCTCAGTCGGCCAGCACGCGGAACTGCAGCCAGGGCGCGGTCTCCACCTGCCGGTGGTCGCCGCAGTCGAAGGTGACCTGCACCATCGCCCGGGCGCGGCCCGGCGTCATCCCGGGATCGACCCGAAGGCGGAAGGCGAGGTTCTGCTCGCCCTTGAGCGCCGGCATCGGTGCCAGCGCAGTCTGCGCCGCAAACCAGGTGCCCTTTGCGTCGACCATCCAGGCGGCCAACGCACCGGGCACGCAGTCGCCGCGCAGGGCGCTGACGGGCCGCCAGTGCAGCACCGTCCAGGCCCCCCGCGCGGCATCGTCCACCGAATGCCGGTTGCCCGGAAAGCCGAGCACCGGCGAACGGTCAGCCGCGAGGCCCCGCGTCACCTTGCCCTCGAGCCGCGTCACCGTGGCCTCGAGCGCGGCGAGCCCGCGCGTCTGCTCGCGGACCATCGCGGGCAGTGCGGCGAACTCGTGATAGGTATCGCGGGCCCAGATCGCGGCCCCGGCGAAGAACGTGATGAGCATCCATTGCTCCTTCAGGCGCCTGAGCGTCGCCCAGACGCCACCGACTGCAGCCTTCCCTGCCATCTCGGCTGTCATCTTGCCCCCTTCCGGGCCAGGGTTTCGGCCCGAGGAAGCTTCCCGGGAGAAGCTTCCGACGGACGCTCCCCGGTCCCTGCAGCATTGTGCTTTTCTTGGTTGCAGACGGGCGCGAGGCAGCCCCAGCCTCGGGCCACCCGTTCCGCTCGTCGCGGCCTTGCGGCCGCGGGCGCGATGATATTCGAACGGGGGTAAAAAAGCGTGAAGCTGCCGGCCGCCTCAGCCGGTATAGGTCTCGTCCAGGGCGTAGCCCACGGCGCGGACGGTGCGGATCGGGTCGCGCTGGGCGGGCCTGTTGAGCGCTTTGCGCAAGCGGCCGACATGCACGTCCACGGTGCGCGCATCGACATAGACCTCCCGGCCCCAGACCAGGTCGAGCAGCTGCTCGCGGCTGAACACCCGGCCGGGGCGCTCGAGCAGGCATTCGAGCAGGCGGAACTCGGTCGGCCCGAGCCGGATCTCGCGCCCCGCGCGCTTCACGCGGCGCACCTCGCGGTCGAGATGGATGTCGCCGAAGCGCACCACGTCGCCCGCAACCGCGGGGTGGACGCGCCTGAGCACCGCCTTGATCCGGGCCCCGAGCTCGGCCACCGAGAGCGGCTTGGTCATGTAGTCGTCCGCCCCGATGTCGAGCCCGCGCACGCGGTCCTCCTCCTCGCCGCGGGCGGTGACGATGATCACCGGCAGGTCGCGGGTGGCGGGTCGCGACCGGA
>NZ_JBZSYN010000057.1:0-6237 GCF_058622915.1 Thermohalobaculum sp.
CTTGGCGGGCTGGCCGACCACCATCGAGTTGTCGGGAATCTCCTTGCCCTCGGTGATCAGTGCGTTGGCGCCGATCAGGCAGCCGCGGCCCACCTTGGCCCCATTCAGGATCACGGCTCCCATGCCGACCAGCGTGCCGTCGCCGATCGTGCAGCCGTGCAGGATGGCGTTGTGGCCCACCGTGACTTCCGCTCCGACGGTCAGGGGAAAGCCCGGGTCGGTGTGGCATACGCAGCCGTCCTGGACGTTCGAGCCGCGGCCGATGGTGATCGGCTCGTTGTCGCCGCGCAGCACGGCGTTGAACCAGATGCCGACCTCCTCGGCCAGCGTCACCCGGCCAATGAGCATCGCGCCCGGCGCCACGTAGCAGTCGCCGTTCTTGGGCAGGGTCGGGGCGATGCCGTCGAGCGCAAAAAGCGTCATTTCAGCCTGTCCTCGAATTCGCGATAGAGCCTGTACACATGCGGCTGGAGCCATTTCTGCCGGTCGCGGCGCTGGCGCTCGGCGGCGACGATTGTCCCGATTCGGGAATAGCACTCGGCCAGATCGTCATTAATCAGGACATAGTCGTATTCGGCCCAGTGGCTGATCTCGTCGCGCGCCCGCGCCATGCGCCCGGCGATCACCGCGTCCGTGTCCTGCCCGCGGGCCCTGAGGCGCTGCTCCAGCGCGGCGATCGAGGGCGGCAGGATGAACACGGTCACGACCAGGGGGCCGAGGTCCGACTGGCGCAGCTGCTGCGCGCCCTGCCAGTCGACGTCGAACAGCACGTCGCGGCCCGCCTGGATCGCCGCCTCGACCGGCGCGCGCGGGGTGCCGTAGCGATGGCCGAAGACTTGCGCGTGCTCGAGCAGCTCGCTGCGCGAAGTCATCTCGGCAAACCGTTCTTGTGAAACGAAAAAATAGTCTCGCCCCTCGACCTCCTTGGGCCGCGGCGCACGCGTGGTGGCCGAGATCGAGAGCGTGAAGACCGCGTCGTCACCCAGCAGGCGGCGGCTCAGCGTGGTCTTGCCCGCGCCCGAGGGCGAGGACAGCACGAACAGGATGCCGCGGCGATCGAGGGGGGCGGTGTTCATGTGGCGGGGATCATGGGCGCGGGGTCATGAGCGTCGGCGCTCTCTCCTGAAGCGGCCGCGGCGCGGGATGCGGGCTCGGCGCCGACACTCTAGCGGTGGCGCCCGTGCGGTCAACTGCCGCGCGGATCTGGGTCTGGCACGGCAATTGCTTGTTCGGGGGCAGGCCGGCACCGGCCTCGGAACGGACAAGCGGATGGACAGGACGAACGAAATGTGTGGTAAAGAAGAGATTGACTGCGGGACCGCCCCGATCGACTTGGCATGGTACCGGCTGGCGCGGCACGGCGACGAGATGATCCACAGAGAGATCCGCGCGCTCTACAGCTATTGGGAGCGCCTCAGGGCCGGGCGCGCGTGCCCCGAGCGCACGGAAATCGATCCGCGCGACATTTCCGCCGATGCGCGGCATCTGTTCGTGCTCGAGGACCTCGGGGAGGGCAACATCCGATTCCGCCTTGCCGGCAGCGGCCTGCTCGAGGCCTTCGGCTTCGACCTGCGCGGCATGAGCGCCCGGGCGATCATGGAAGGCCGCTCGCGCGAGAGCTTCCTGGCCCTGGTGGCGGAGAGCATCGCCGAGCCCGGCGTCGGCTATGCGCGCCTGAATGCCCCGGAAAACGGTGCGGTGTGGGAGGTCGTGCTGCTGCCCCTGCGCGGCAGTCTGGGTCTGATCGACCGGGTGATCGGCTGCCTGCACCCGGTGAACGGTCGCGCAGCCGCCCCCGGAGCGACGCCATTGCGCTTTACCATCGAATCGATGGCGATCCAGCCGGTTCTGGCCGACCATACGGCGCAGTCCGACGAGGAGCCCGTGCCCGGCTTCGCCGAGGAGCAGGCGCCCTTCCAGCCCAAGCGCCACCTGCGTGCGATCGAGGGGGGAGGGCGCAAGGCCGAGCGCTCGGAGGGCGCGATCCCCAAGCTCAAGATCGTCAAGGGCAAGGACTAGGCCGAACCGCTCCGGTCGCGCCCGCTCAGCCGCGCGCCGCGGCGGCCCTCTCCATGAAGTCGGCCAGCTCGCCATAGCCCGTGCGCCGCTTCTCGAAGCCAAGGCCCAGCCGCTCGGCGGCGTCCCGCGCCTTGGCCTCCAGCGCCGGGTCGTCCGTCTGGGCGAGGTAGACCAGCGTCTCGTAGTTGCCGAAGATCATCGGCAAAAGCTCCGGGTGGCGGTCGAGCCCCATGCCCTTCCACAGCAGGGTGTCGAACTGCCGGGCCAGGAAGTCGGTGAGGTAGAAGGCGGTGATCTCGCCGGCCTCGGCGCGCGCGGCGAAGGCCGCGTTGCCCTCGAAGAAGCTGTAGCAGTGCGGCCCCTCGATGCGGCTGACGCCTTCCTCGGCGCAGACGCGGTCCAGCAGCCCGCCGGTGCCGCAGTCGCCATAGCCGATCAGGATCTGCCGGTAGCCGCGCTCGCGCGCCTCGCGCACCTTGGCGCGCACCGCCTCGGGGATCCTTTGAGGCTGGTTGTGCAGCTTGGCCGGCAGGCAGGCCAGGTCGATATGCGTCCAGCCGTTCAGGCGGGTCAGCGCCAGGATCTCGCGCGCCAGCGCGCCGCAGGCGATGACCAGCACGCGCCCGGCGCCGCCGGCCCCGGGGGTGGCGAGGCCGGCCTCCGTCAGCCTGTCGAAGTCGAGCCGCTGGCGCTCCATGGCGCCCCTCCTTTCGTGCCTGCAAATAGGCGACGCTGTGGAGTCCGGCAATCGCGTCACGGTCGACAGCGTTCACCCCACCGTAACCATAACGGACGTCCGCAACGCAAATTCAACGATATCAATGCGTTGGATATATGTCCACGCGTGGACACACCCGCGGAGCGTCGTCCGAGAGCCCGCGACCGCCGCGCGGCCGGGGGTCGAATCGGAAGGCTCAGCCGCCGGCCGCCAGCTTGTTGTGCTTCTTGGTCATGAAGGTCTTGGCGGTCTCGACCGCCACCGCGGCGTCGCGGCAATAGGCGTCGGCGCCGATGGCCTTGCCGAACTCCTCGTTCAGCGGCGCGCCGCCGACCAGCACCACGTACTCCTCGCGGATGCCCTTCTCCTTCATGGCGTCGATCACGACCTTCATGTAGGGCATGGTCGTGGTGAGCAGGGCCGACATGCCCAGGATGTCCGGCTGCTCGGACTCCAGCGCCTCGAGGTACTTCTCGACCGGGTTGTTGATGCCGAGGTCCACCACCTCGAAGCCGGCACCCTCCATCATCATCGACACCAGGTTCTTGCCGATGTCGTGGATGTCGCCCTTGACCGTGCCGATCACCATCTTGCCGACGCGCGGCGCACCGGTCTCGGCCAAGAGCGGCTTGAGGATCGCCATGCCGGCCTTCATGGCGTTGGCGGCCAGCAGCACCTCGGGCACGAACAGGATGCCGTCGCGGAAGTCGATGCCGACGATGCGCATGCCCTCGACCAGCGCCTTGGTCAGGATGTCGTAGGGCTTCCAGCCGCGCTCGAGCAGGATGTTGACGGCCTCGATGATCTCGTCCTTGAGACCGTCATAGAGGTCGTCGTGCATCTGCTGCGTCAACTCGTCGTCGTCGAGCTCGCTCAGGACGATGTCGTCGGCGTCGTCGGACATGGCGAATTCCCCTGTACCCGGTTGCGCTGGCGGTCCGGTCTCTTCGCACCGGGAAATACTGGAGTTTTGGTGCTGGGGATCAAATAAAATCGTCACCCGCAACGCATAAACCGACGAGAGCGGCGCGGCTCAGGCCCGGCGGCGGCTGCGCCGGGCCGGCCGCTGCGCGGCCTCGCCCGTTCCGTCGTCGGCCGAGGTGAATTCGCCGATGCGTTCGCGGATCGCGTCGAGACCGGGGCGCGGGCCCCGCGGCCGGTGCTCCAGCGCAGCGCGCATGGCGACCAGATGATCCGCGGTGGTGCCGCAGCAGCCGCCAATCAACCGCGCGCCGGCGTCGCGCGCGAGGCAGGCATATTCGGCCATCAACTCGGGCGTGCCGTCATAATGGATATGGCCGTCGACATATTTGGGAATGCCGGCATTCGCCTTGGCGATGACCGTCGCCTGCGGTGCGGCTGTCGTGATGCCCAGCACCGTCCTGAGCAAGTCCGGCGCGCCGGTGCCGCAGTTGGCGCCGAAGGCGATCGGGGGCGCGGGCAGCGCGCGGACCAGCTCGGCAAAGCCCTCGCTGGTCACGCCCATCATCGTGCGCCCGGCGGTGTCGAAGCTCAGCGTGGCGCAGTACGGCGCGCCCAGTTTGCCGGCGGCCTCGGCCACGGCGCGCAACTCCTCGACCGACGAGATCGTCTCGGCCCAGATCACGTCGGCGCCGCCCTCCATCAGCCCGGCGATCTGCTCCTCGAAGGCAGCGACCGCATCGGCATGCGAAAGCGTCCCGACCGGCTCTAGAATTTCGCCGGTGGGACCCACGGAGCCGGCGACCACGACAGGGCGCCCGGCTGCGTCGGCGCATTGGCGGGCGATCGAGGCGGCGGCGATGGCCAGCTCGCGCACCCGGCCCTCGGCCTTGTGCAGCTTCAGCCGATAGCGCGAGCCGCCGAACGAGTTGGTCAGGATCAGATCGCAGCCTGCGCCAATGAAGCTGCGGTGCAGGGCCTCGATCTTTGCCGCCTCCTCGACGTTCCAGAATTCCGGGGCCTCGCCGGGCAGCAGCCCGGCAGCGAACAGGTTGGTGCCGGTGGCGCCGTCCAGCAGCAGCCAGTCGCGCTCGGACAGAAGGCGTGTGAGAAGGTCGGGCATTCGGGCCGGTGTCCTGTCTTGGATTGCCTGATTCGCGTGGCGCGGATCGTTACACGGCCCTTGCGCGATGTTCAGCCTCAATCGCGGCCGTCGCCTCACGCCGGTGCTCCGGCCCGGGCGAGATCGTTGATCCGTCGCACCATCGCCTTCAGCCCGTTCGAGCGCTGCGACGAGAGGTGCTGCTCGAGGTCGAGCCGGCCGAGCTCGCGCTGCGCGTCGATCCGAGGCACGGCGCTCAGCGGCTGGCCGCAGTAGAGTGCGCGCAGGATCGCGATCAGCCCGCGCACGATCATGGCGTCCGAGTCGCCTTCGAAATGAAGCGTGTCCTCGTTGTGCTCCGCCTCGCTACCCGGCCGGATCTCGGGCAAAAGCCAGACCTGGCTGACGCAACCGTCGACCTTGGTCGCCGCGGTCTTCTGCTCATCTGCCAGCGACGGCATCGCGCGACCAAGCTCGATGACGTAGCGGTAGCGATCCTCCCAGTCGTCGAGGAACTCGAAATTGTCGACGATCTCTTGGAAATCGGCAGACGGACTCATCCGTTTCTCCTCTGCGCGCCCGCCGAGCACGATCGCCCGCGTGGCGCGGCGCGCATTTTCTCCTTTTAATTCCCTCCTGGATATGGCCATTTCCCGGGAAAACTCAACCGGAGGAAACCGTTCATGCGCAGCAGTGCCGTGCTCGCCGTCACAGCCCTCGCCATTGCACTCGCCACAAGCGGGTGCTCGCTGTTCGGCCCCAGCAGCAAGCAAAAGGAGCAGGCGGCAAAGGCCGAGCAGGCGAAGGTCGAGGCATCCTACGTGCCGGTCGTGGCGGTCACGCAAGTCGAGATGGGCCGGACCCGCAACGGCCTGGTGATCACCGCCTACGGCCTCGCTCCCGGCGTCGGCTACTCGATGCCTCAATTGCGCCCGCGCCGCGACGGCAAGCCTGCACCCGACGGCTATATCGATTACGACTTCGTCGCGCGGGCGCCACTGAAGCCGCTCGCGGTCCAGGACGCGTCCAAGAGTGCCCGCACCGTCCGCGCCGACCTGCCGGTCGACTTCAAGGACCTGCGCGGCACCAAGGGGATCCGCATCCACGCTGCCAAGGGCGGCATGATCCTCAAGTTCTGAGCAGGCTCAGTCCACCTCGATCAGCTCGACGCCGCCGGGCCGCGCCACCAGGCCCACGTCGCCGGCGACGATCCTTAGCGCATCGGTGCCGAACACCTCGCGCCGCCAGCCTTTGAGCAGCGGCACGTCGGGATCCTGCTCGCCTGCCAGGGCTTCGAGATCTGTGCTCGAGGCGATCAGCTTGGCGGCGACGCCCAGCTGGTCGGACCGCGCCTTGAGGAACACCTTCAGCACGTCGGCGACGGCGGCCGATCCGTGGCGGCGCTGGGGCGGCGGAGGCAGGCTGGGGCGTCGGTCCGGCGGGCAGGCCTCGCCCTCGGCCACGGCCTCCAGGATAC
>NZ_JBZSYN010000058.1:0-5596 GCF_058622915.1 Thermohalobaculum sp.
CACGACATGGGCGTGGTCATGGACCTCGCCGACCGTGTGGTGGTGCTCGACTACGGCCGCAAGATCGCCGACGGCACGCCCGACGAGGTGCGCGCCAACGCGGCGGTGATCGACGCCTATCTCGGCGTCTCGCACGAGTGAGGGGGGAGGGCGCATGGGGCTCCTGACCGATCCGTTCTTCTGGGAGGTGGTGGTCGCCGGCCTGTTCTCGGGCGTGATGTACGCGCTGGTCGCGCTCGGCTTCGTGCTGATCTTCAAGGCCAGCGGCATCTTCAACTTCGCCCAGGGGGTGATGGCGCTGTTCGCCGCGCTGACGCTGGTCGGCTTCCTCGACGGGCAGATCCCCTTCGCGCACCTGCTCAACTGGATCCTCGGTACCGAGTGGCACCACTGGTACGTGCCGCCCGACAAGCAGGGGACGGCGCCGCCGATCTGGTTCGTCGCGGTCTGCATCGCGTTCACCACCGCGGTGATGATCGCCCTCGCCTGGCTCATCGTGCGCCTGGTCTTCCGCCCGCTGGTGAACCAGCCGCCGATCATCCTGTTCATGGCGGCCATCGGGCTGGCCTATGTGCTCGAAGGCGTCGGCGACCTGATGTGGGGCGCCAACGTCAAGCCGCTCGACATCGGGCTGCCCTCGGGCCCCTCGGACTGGATCCTCAACGCCACCGGGATGCTGGTGAACAAGCTCGAAATGACCGCCGCGCTGGTCGCCGCGATCCTGGTCACCGCCCTGACCCTGTTCTCGCAGTACACCCGCATGGGCCGGGCGCTGCGCGCGGTCGCGGACGACCACCAGGCGGCGCTTGCGGTCGGCATCTCGCTCGAGACCGTCTGGTGGGTGGTCTGGTCGGTCGCGGGCATCGTGGCGCTGGTCGCCGGCATCATGTGGGGCGCCGCCTCGGGCGTGCAGTTCTCGCTGTCGCTGATCGCGCTCAAGGCGCTGCCGGTGCTGATGCTCGGCGGCTTCACCTCGATCCCCGGCGCCATCGTCGGCGGGCTGATCATCGGCGCCGGCGAGAAGGTGTTCGAGTACACCATCGGCTACAACTATCTGGGCGGCGCCACCGAGAACTGGTTCGCCTATGTGCTGGCGCTGGTCTTCCTGCTGTTCCGGCCGCAGGGCCTGTTCGGCGAGCGCATCATCGAGAGGGTGTGAGCATGGCCCACCGCTCGCGCATCGGCGTGGTCTGTATCGACTGCCAGACGCAGGATCTGGCCGAGGCCATGGCCTTCTGGTCCGGCGTGCTGGGCGCCGAGGCGCGGCTCGACGCGGACGGCAAGTACGCGACGATCGAGGGCCCGCGCGGCCCGCGCGTGGAGCTGCAGGCGGTGGACCATGCGCCGCGCGTGCATCTGGACTTCGAGACCGACGACCGCGAGGCCGAGGCGGCGCGGCTCAAGCGCTTGGGCGCGCGCGAGGTGGCGCGCATCCGCGACTGGATCGTGATGGAGGCGCCCACCGGCCACCGCTTCTGCCTGGTCAAGCCGCAGGGCACGGATTTCCCGGGTGACGCCGCCCGCTGGCAGGAGTAGGACGATGTTCTACCGCGAGGCCGGGGAGTTCAAGACCAGCTACCAGGCGGATCTCGCCACCTTCCCGATTCGCGCCGAGCGGCTCGCCTTCTGGACGCTGCTCGCGGTGGCCTTCCTCGTCGTGCCCTTCTTCGTCGACGACTACTGGGAGCAGGCGGTCTTCCTGCCCTTCTTCGTCTATGCGCTGGCGGCGCTGGGGCTCAACATCCTCACCGGCTATTGCGGGCAGGTGTCGCTCGGCACCGGCGCCTTCATGGCGGTGGGGGCCTATGCCTCCTACAAGCTGATGACCGCCTTCCCCGGGCTCGACATGGTCTCGATCACCATCCTCTCGGGCGTGGTGACCGCCGGGGTCGGGCTGATCTTCGGCCTGCCCTCGCTCAGGGTGAAGGGGTTCTACCTCGCGGTCACCACGCTGGCCGCGCAGTTCTTTCTGATCTGGATGTTCAACAAGTGGGGCTGGTTCTACAACTACTCGGCCACCGGGCAGATCGTGGCGCCCACGCGCACGCTCTTCGGCATCGAGATCACGGGGCCGACCAGCCGCTCTGCGGCGACCTACGTGTTCTCGCTAGGTTTCCTCACCGTGTTCGGCTGGGTGGCGCGCAACCTCGTGCGCGGGCGCACCGGGCGGTCGTGGATGGCGATCCGCGACATGGACATCGCCGCCGACATCATCGGGGTCAGTCCGATGCGCTCGAAGCTCTCGGCCTTCGCCGTCTCGTCGTTCTACATCGGCATGGCCGGGGCGCTCTATTTCACGGTCTGGAAGGGGGCGGCGGAGGGCACCGAGGCCTTCGGCGTCAACGTCTCGTTCCTGGTGCTGTTCATGATCATCATCGGCGGGCTCGGCTCGATCCTCGGCTCGCTGATCGGAGCGGGGTTCTTCGTGCTGCTGCCGGTCCTGTTCAAGAACATCCTGGCCGAGCAGTTCGGCTGGCCCACCGACATCGCCCAGCAAGTCCAGACGACGCTGATCGGCGCGCTGATCATCCTGTTCCTGATTGCCGAGCCGCTGGGAATTGCGTCACTGTGGCGCACGGCGAAGGAGAAGCTCCGCCTCTGGCCCTTCCCTTACTGAGGGGCGGGCGGCACAGACCGGTCCCGGCAGGGACCGCAAGACGAAACGGCCAACAAAGGGGGGCCACAACATGAAGCTTACCAGACTGGCAATTGCAGCAGCGACGGCGTGCGCACTGGCGGCGCCGGCCTATGCCGACCTCGTCTTTCCGATGCTCAGCTACCGCACCGGACCCTATGCGCCGAACAGCATCCCCTTCGCCGACGGCTACCACGACTATCTCACGCTGATCAACGAGCGCGACGGCGGCATCGGCGGCGAGAAGATCAAGATCCCCGAGTGCGAGACCGCCTACAACACCGACAAGGGCGTCGAGTGCTACGAGTCGCTCAAGGGCCAGGGCGCGCTGGTCTTCCAGCCGCTTTCGACCGGCATCACCTACCAGCTCATCCCCAAGGTGAGCGCCGACCACATCCCGCTCCACTCCATGGGCTATGGCCGCACCTCGGCCGCCAACGGGCGGGTCTTCCCCTGGATCTTCAACTTCCCCGGCACCTACTGGGACGCCGCCTCGATCATGGTGAAATACGTGATGAAGGAGGAGGGCGGCTCGCTCAAGGGCAAGAAGATCGCGCTGGTCTACCATAACTCGGCCTATGGCAAGGAGCCGATCCGCACGCTCCAGCAACTCTCCAAGAAGCATGGCTACAAGCTGATCCTCTTGCCGGTCGACAGCCCCGGGCAGGAGCAGAAGGCCACCTGGCTGCAAGTGCGCAGGGAGCGGCCCGACTGGGTCTTCATGTGGGGCTGGGGCGTGATGAACCAGGTCGCCATACAGGAGGCCGCCAATGTCCGCTATCCCATGGACCATTTCATCGGCGTCTGGTGGTCGGCGTCCGAGCAGGACGTGCTGCCCGCCGGCATGGCCGCGAACGGCTACAAGGCGATCACCTTCCACGGCGTGGGCAAGAACTATCCGATCTATGCCGACCTGAAGAAGTACGTCTATGACAAGGGCCTTGCCGCGGGCGCCGGCGACAATCCCGGCACCGTGCTCTACAACCGCGGCATGCTGGCGGCGATGTGGGCCGTCGAGGCGGCGCGCACGGCGCAGAAGATGTACCACACGAAGAACATCACGCCCACGATGATGCGCGACGGCTACGAGCACCTCAATGTCGACGAGGCGCGCCTGGCCCAGCTGGGCCTGCCCGGCTTCACGGTGCCGGTGCACGTGACCTGTGCCAACCACGGCGGGCCGGGCCTTGGCGCCATCCAGCAATGGAACGCCAAGACCAAGACCTGGAAGATCATCACCGGCTACATGTCGGCTGACCGCTCGGTGGTGGACCCGCTGATCCAGCAGGACTCCATGGCCTATGCCAAGGAGAACAACATCACCCCGCGCAAGTGCCCGGGAGACTGAGGCCCAGGGCCGCCCCCACGGGGGCGGCCCCATTCGTTTTGCAATTTCAAGACGGCCCCGCGCCCGCCGCGCGGGCGGGCCGGGGGCTGGAGGGTCACGCATGCTCGACGATTCCAAGAGCGGGACACTGCTCGAGGTGAACAACATCGAGGTGATCTACAACCACGTCATCCTCGTGCTGAAGGGCGTCTCGCTCAGCGTGCCCAAGGGCGGCGTGATCGCGCTTCTGGGCGGCAACGGCGCGGGCAAGACCACCACGCTCAAGTCGATCTCCAACCTGCTGCGCTCCGAGCGCGGCGAGGTCACCAAGGGCTCGATCGTCTACCGGGGCGAGCGCGTCAACGAACTCTACCCGGCGGCGCTGGTCGCGCGCGGGGTGATCCAAGTGATGGAGGGCCGGCATTGCTTCGAGCACCTGACCATCGAGGAGAACCTCCTGACCGGCGCCTACACCCGCTCGGACGGTCGTGCCGGGGTGCAGCGCGACCTCGATCTCGTCTACGGCTACTTTCCGCGGCTGAAGGATCGGCGCCGCTCCCAGGCCGGCTACACCTCGGGCGGCGAGCAGCAGATGTGCGCCATCGGCCGCGCGCTGATGAGCCGGCCCGAGATGATCCTGCTCGACGAGCCCTCGATGGGGCTGGCGCCGACGCTGGTCGAGGAGATCTTCGAGATCGTGCGCAACCTCAACGAAAAGGAAGGCGTGAGCTTTCTGCTGGCCGAGCAGAACACCAACGTGGCGCTCAGGTTCGCCCATTACGGCTACATCCTGGAGAACGGGCGCGTGGTGATGGACGGCCCGGCTGCCGAGCTGCGCGAGAACCCCGACGTCAAGGAGTTCTACCTCGGTATGTCCGAGAAGGGCCGCGCCAGCTTCCGCGACGTGCGCTCGTATCGCCGCCGCAAGCGCTGGCTGAGCTGAGCGCGTCGATCGTGTTGCGCGAAGCGGCCTGCCCGATGAGATCGTCCACCCGCATCGGCACACTGGCCCGCCGGGGGCGCTTTCCCTGTGACGGTGCGCCCGGTCATCTTTCGGTGCCGGCTGCCCAGATCATGCATGGCACCCGGATCCCTGGATCGCGGGTGCCGGCTTGGGGGGGCGGATGAGCGATTTCTACCTGCGCGTGCTGCGAAGCAGCGGAATCGATCCCGCCGACTCGGTGCTCGTCCTCTGCGGCGACCGCTATGACAGGGACCAGCTGCTCGCTGCGGGACTGCGCGACGTGACGATCTCCAACCTGGACGAGGAGGAGGTGGTGAGCGACTACGCGCCCTACCGCTGGGAGTGCCAGGACGCCGAGGACATCGCGCATGCGGATGACTCGTTCGACTGGGTCGTGGTGTGCGCCGGGCTGCACCATTGCGCGTCGCCGCACAGGGCGCTGTGCGAGATGCTGCGCGTGGCGCGCAAGGGAATCGTCGCGATCGAGAGCCGCGAGGGGCTGCTGATGCGCGCCGCCGTGAAGCTGGGCCTGACCCCCGAGTTCGAGCTCGAACCCGTCATACTGTCCCATGGAACCTCGGGCGGCTGCCGAAACACGCCCATTCCCAACTACATCTATCGCTGGACCGAGCGCGAGGTCATCAAGACCACGGCCAGCTACATGCCCCAC
>NZ_JBZSYN010000059.1:0-2771 GCF_058622915.1 Thermohalobaculum sp.
GCAGGCGCCAGGCCAGCCCGCGCTCCAACGTCAGCGGCGCCCGGCGGCAGATGATGCGGTAGAGGTAGCGCCGGCGGACGGCGCTGAAGCGGGCGTGGAAGTCGGACGCCACCGGTTCGGCGGCCAGCACCGCCACGGGCTCCGGCTTCAGGTGCCAGTTGAGGGCCTCGGCCAGGCGGAAGGGCTCCCAGTCGCGGGTCAACTCGCAATGGGCGACCTGTCCGGTGGCGTGAACGCCCGCGTCGGTGCGCCCGGCACCGGCGATGGAGGGCGCGTCAGGGTCGAGGGCGCGCAGCGCCTCCTCCACCGCCTGCTGCACCGAGCGCCCGTTCTTCTGGCGCTGCCAGCCGACGAAGGGGCCGCCGTGGTATTCGAGGGTGAGCTTATAGCGGGGCATCGCCGCGGTGATGGCGCGAATGCGCGCGGCTGGCAAGGCTCAGGCGCGGCGCGCGACGTTGGACAGCAGGAACAGCGCTAGCGCTGCCACCACGACCGAGGGACCGGCGGGCGTGTCGGCGACCCAGGCGAGGCGCAGGCCGCCCAGCACCGCGGCGGCGCCGATCAGGGCCGCCAGCGCTGCCATCGCCTCGGGCGTGCGCGCCAGCGGGCGCGCAGCGGCGGCCGGCAGGATCAGCATGGCGGTGATCAGCAAAGCGCCCACCACCTTGAGCGCCGCCGCGACCATGAGCGCCAGGGCCAACGTCAGCACCAGCCGGTCGCGCGGCGGACTGCCGCCCTCGGCGAAAGCCAGCTCCTCATTCAGCGTGGAGTTCAGAAGCGGTTGCCATCCGTGCCACAGCGCCAGCCCAGCGATGGCCGCGGCGCCCCATATCAGTCCGACATCGCGCGCCGAGACGGCGAGGATGTCACCGAAGAGCCAGGCTGAGAGGTCAGTGCGCGCCCCCGGCACGAAGGAGAGCACGACCAGGCCCACCGCCAGTCCCCCGTGCGCGAGCACGCCGAGCAAGGTGTCGGCGGCGTAACGCCGCCCGCTGCCCCGCGCGATGGCCAGCGCCACGGCCAGTGCCACGGCGAGGACTCCGGGAATGATGCCGATGTGCAGTACCAGCGCCAGCGCCACGCCCAGCAGCGCGGCATGCGCCAGGGTGTCGCCGAAATAGGCCATGCGGCGCCAGACCACGAAGCAGCCAAGCGGGCCGGCGAGCAGCGCGATGCCGATGCCCGCGAGCGCGGCGCGCACGAGAAAATCGTCGAGAAGCCCCGTCACCTGTGCTCCCCCGGCGCCGCGGCATGGTGGTGCGCGTGGTCATGTTCGTGGCGGTAGAGCGCCAGCGCGCCGTGGGTGCCGAGGCCGAACAGCGCCCGGTACTCGGGCGCCTCGCTGACCTGCATCGGGCTGCCCTCGCAGCAGACATGGCCATTGAGGCAGATCACGCGGTCGGCGGCGCTCATCACCACGTGCAGGTCATGGCTGACCATGCAGATGGCCGCCCCGGTCTCGGCGCGCACCCGCTCGATCAGGCGATAGAAGGCGGCCTCTCCGGGCTGGTCGAGGCCTTGCGTCGGCTCGTCCAGGATCAGGAGCTGCGGCGCGCGCAACAGGGCGCGGGCCAGCGCCGCCCGTTGCAGTTCGCCGCCCGAGAGGTCGGCGACCTGGGCCCCGCCGAGGTCGGCAATGCCGGCCGCCTCGAGCGCCCGGGCGCGAGCCGCCGCATCACGGGCGCCGCCCAGCGCGAGGAATCGGTCGACGGTCAGCGGCATGGTGCGGTCGACCGACAGCCGCTGCGGCGTGTATCCGATGCGCAGGCCGGGCCGGCGGCGAATCTCGCCCGCAGTGGGCCGCAGCGCGCCGACCAGCGCGCGCAGCAGCGTGGTCTTGCCGGCGCCGTTCGGGCCGACGATGGTGACGATCTCGCCTGATGCGATGGCGAGGTCGACATCGTGCAGGATGCGCTGCTTGCCGTCGGCGAAGCCCAGCCCCCGGGTCTCGATCAGGGGGCCGCTCACGCGATGCCCCGGCAGGCCGGGCACACGCCCTCGATCTCGAGCACCGTGCGGCGCATGGCGAAGCCGCGCTCGGCGGCGGCCTGGGCGATGGCGAGGTCGAGGCCGCCGTCCTCGATCTCGGCGACCTTGCGGCACTCGGCGCAGATCAGGAAGCAAGCGGCGTGATCGCGGCCCGGCTCGCCGTCGGGGTGGGCACAGGCGACATAGGCGTTCAGCCGCTCGAGCTTGTGCGCGAAACCGGCCTCGATCAGGAAATCGAGTGCCCGGTAGACCACCGGGGGCTGCGAGCCCAGACCGTCCGCGCGCAGCCTGTCCAGCAGCTCGTAGGCGCCCATCGCGCGGTGCGCCTCGGTAAGCAGCTCGAGCACCCGCCGGCGCGCCGGTGTCAGGCGCAGGCCACGTGCCGCGGCGGCGCGGGCGAACTCGCCCATCAGGGCCTTGCGGCAGCGGCCGTGGTCATGCTCGGCAAAGGCGACGGCACGGGTGCTCATGCTGGCTCTCGGATGTGGCTGGGCAACTTTTGAATTGTTATAACGTAACAATACTGCTAGCAGATCGAGGCCCGTTGTTCAAACAGATTTGCCCGATGCGCAGCCTTGTCCTGATCCTGGCGCTCCTCGTCCTCCTCCCCGCCAGCGCCTCGGCGAAGCCGGAGGTGATCGCCACCGTCGCCCCCGTCGACTCGGTGGTGGCTCGGGTCATGGAAGGGGTCGGCGCGCCCCGGCTGCTGGTGCCGCCCGCCGCCGAGCCGCACGATTTCGCGCTCAGGCCCTCGGACGCCGCGGCGCTGGCGCGGGCCAACC
>NZ_JBZSYN010000060.1:0-14302 GCF_058622915.1 Thermohalobaculum sp.
CCCCGCCGGGCGATAGCGCCGTTACCCTGCGCGCCCGCGCCCCAGGGGCAGGCCAGGGGCAGGCCAGGGGCAGGCCAGGGGCAGGCGCAATCCTTGCCTCCGATGGCGGCCGAAGCGGCGCGACGGGCCCCGTCTGCCGCTCAGCGGGGCAGAGCGCGCAGGGCGAGCTGGCCCGGCGCCTCGATCGGCTCGACCCGCCCGCCCAGCGCGGCGGCCGCCACCGGGATCAAGGCGAATTCCACCTCCGGCGCGTCGGGGCCGGGTCCGGGCCCTCCCTCCAGCCAGCGCCGGCGCTCGGCGCTCAGCGTCGCCGTCTCCCCCTCGGCCAGCACCGCCAGCGGCAGGTCGCCCGCGCCCGGCAGCACCAGCCGCAGCGTGCCGCCAAGGCCCAGCGCCGCGCGCCCGGCCAGCAGCATCAGCGCGGCCAGCCGTGCCGCCGCACTGCTCAGGGGCGGGCCGCCCGAGCCAGGGCAGCACAGCTGCACCCGCGGCCCCGCCAGCGCCTCCTCGGCGCGCGCGGCCAGCTCGGCGCGCGGCAGCGTCGCCTCCGCGTTGCGCACCGCGCCGAAGGCCAGCCGGTGGAACCGCAGCAGCGCCGCCGCGCGCCGGGCGCTGCGCTCCAGCATCTGCATCTCCTCGGCGGCGTCCGTCCCGGCCAGCTCGCGGATCAGGTCCACCCCGCTCAGCACCGCCCCGACCGGGCTGCCCAGGTCATGGCACAGCCGCGCACAGATCAGCCCGGCCAGGTCGTGTTGCTCCATTTCTGCCCCTCCCCCTCGTCCTGACGCTGGCCTTGGCGCGCCCGATCGGCTACACGGCCCCATGCAGTACGCCCTCCTCGAGGTCGGCGCCATCGTCCGTCACCGGGACCGGCCGGACTGGGGCCTCGGCCAGGTGCAGTCGATCATCGGCTCGCGCATCACCGTCAACTTCGAGCATCAGGGCAAGGTGGTCCTGCAAGGCGATGATCTCCCTTTGGAACTGGTCTCGCCGGACCACCTGTGACCCTAGCACGAACCCGGCGGTGGTTGCGTTAACGGCACAGACCCAATACCTTCCCGCGCCGACCGGGTGGCACCCGGGCCAGGCTGCCGCGGGGCAGGGAGAGAGGCTTAGCGCATGCGCATCGACGCCGGCCGTTACACGGTCAGACTGGCGGAATCGCACGATGACGTCGCCGCCGCCCAGCGCCTGCGCTATCGCGTCTTCGTCGAGGAGATGGGCGCCACGCCCAGCCCCGCGGAGGCGGCCGAGCGGCGCGAGTCCGACCGCTTCGACCCTTGGTGCGACCACCTGCTGCTTATCGACAACGAGTGCGACGATGCGGCCATCGAGCACGGCGTCGTCGGCGTCTACCGCCTGTTGCGCCGCGCTCGCGCCGGCGAGGGAATCGGCTTCTACGGCGCCTCCGAATACGACCTCACCCTGCTCGAGACCTTCCCGCGCGAGACGCTGGAACTCGGCCGCTCCTGCGTCGATGCCCGCCACCGCGGCGGCGCCGGGATGCACCTGATCTGGGCCGGCCTGGGCCAGTATGTCGGCGAGTACGACGTGGCCATCATGTTCGGCGTGGCCAGCTTCCACGGCACCGATCCGCACGAAATGGCCCAGGCGCTCAGCTATCTGCACTACAACCACCTCGCGCCGACCGACCTGCGCGTCACCGCGCGCCCCGACAGCCGCGTCGAGATGGACCTGCTGCCGCCCGAGCAGGTCGACCGCGCCGAGGCCATGCGCCAGATGCCCGCGCTGATCAAGGCCTATATCCGGCTCGGCGGCTTCGTCGGCGAGGGCGCCTGGATCGACCACGCCTTCAACACCGTCGATGTCTGCCTCTTGGTCGACACCTCCCGCATGGTCGAGCGCTACCACAAGTTCTACTCGCGCCAGCGCGGTGCCGAGGTCGACCGCATCCTCGGCTGAGCCGGCGGGCATGGGGCAGGGTGGATATGACCGCGTCATGACAACCTGGCGAGGCGCCGACCCGCCCAAGCTTCCCCCGGCCACGCTGCGCGGCCGCGTGGCGGGCGCCGGGCGCCTCGTGGCCTTCCTCGCCATGACCTTGGCGCTGTTCCCGCTCTTCCTCGCCGGGCGCCTCATGCGCCACTGGCTCGGCCCGGCGGTGATTTTCCACTTCGGCATCGCGCGCGCCTGGTCGCGCGCCACGCTGCGGCTTCTGGGCCTGCGCCATGCCGTGCTGGGCGCGCCGGTGCGCGCCGGCGCGCTGGTCGCCAACCACGCAAGCTGGCTCGACATCCCCGTTCTGCGCGCCGTCACCCTGATCTACTTCGTCGCCAAGGCCGAGGTGCGCGACTGGCCGGTGGTCGGCTACATCACCCATGCCTGCGGCACGCTCTACATCGCGCGCCGCCGCACCGAGGCGAAGCGCCAGGAGGAGGCGCTGCGCGCGCGCATCGCCCGCGACCAGCTTCTGTGCTTCTTCCCCGAGGGCACCTCGACCGACGGCCTGCGCGTGCTCACCTTCAAGAGCTCGCTGTTCTCAGTGTTCTTCAGCGAGCGCGAGGGCGCCGACCTCCTGGTCCAGCCGGTCACCATCCGCTACCGCCCGCCCGCGGGCCAGCCGCCCGAGTTCTACGGCTGGTGGGACGACATGGGGCTGGGCAGCCATGTCTGGGCGGTGATGAGCCGCTCCTTCGGCGGCACGGCCGAGGTGATCTTCCACGACCCCGTCAACCCGCGCGACTTCCCCGACCGCAAGGCCCTGGCCGAGCACTGCCAGCGCGCCGTCGCCGGCGGCCTGCACGACCCCTCCGCCGCGCCGAGCGCACCGGCCCGCCGGGCCCCCTGAAGCACCCCTTCGGCCGCCCAAAGGCGCCCGAAAGGCGCCCGAAAGGCGCCCTTGGAACGGCCCCCGACTCCGCCCCCCTTGCCAGCCGTAACCCCCGCCGTGCTATCCTCGACGCCGAAAACAGCCCGCAAGACAGCCTTTCAGGCCCCTCATGAATGACCCGTTTTCGCCCTCGAGCGAGTCGCGCCTCAAGCGCGTCATCCCGGAGATCAGCCTCGCCGCCTCGCCGCCCTCGACCATCGAGCACATCGAGGACCTGGCGATCTGGCTGCGCGACCACGGCGTCGAGGAGGTCGAGTGCGTCACCCCCGACTTCGCCGGCATTGGGCGGGGCAAGGTGATGCCGACCGACAAGTTCGTGCGCTTCGCGCCGACCTACCTGCCGACCTCGCTGTTCTTTCTCACCATCACCGGCGGCTATCCGAACTTCGAGGAGTTCACCGCCTACAACATCGACGCCGACCTGGCGCTGCGCCCCGATCTGCGCACCACCCGGGCGGTGCCCTGGGCCAGCGACCGCTCGGTGCAGGTGATCCACGACGTGTGCGACCGCGACGGCAATCTGGTCGCGTTCGCGCCGCGCTCGGTGTTGCGCCACGTGCTCGACCAGTATGGCGCCAGTGGCTGGCGCGCCGTGGTAGCGCCCGAGATCGAGTTCTACCTGACCAAGCCGAACACCGACCCGGACTATCCCTTGGAGCCGCCGCTCGGCCGCTCGGGCCGCCGCGCCCAGAAGGCGCAGGCCTACTCGATCGCCGCCGTCGACGAGTACGACTCGGTGATCGAGCACGTCTACGACTACGCCAGCGCGCTGGGGCTCGACATCGACACCATCATCCAGGAGGCCGGCGCCGCCCAGCTCGAGATCAATCTCTTGCACGGCGACCCGCTCGAGCTCGCCGACCAAGTGTTCCTGTTCAAGCGCCTGGTGCGCGAGGCGGCGCTCCGCTGCGGCTGCTACGCCACCTTCATGGCCAAGCCGATGGAGGGCCAGCCCGGCTCGGCCATGCACATCCACCAAAGCGTCGTGGTCAACGAGACCGGCCGCAACCTGTTCTCCACGAAAAAGGGCGAGCCCTCGGACCACTTCCGCCACTTCCTCGGCGGCCAGCAGACCTATCTGCGCGCCGCCACCTGCGTATTCGCGCCCTATGTCAACTCCTACCGCCGGCTGGTGCCGCACCTCACGGCCCCGATCAATCTCGAATGGGGCTACGACAACCGCACCACCGGCCTGCGCGTGCCGATCTCGCCGCCCGAGGCGCGCCGGGTCGAGAACCGCGTGGTCGGCGCCGACGCCAACCCCTATCTGGCCATCGCCGCCTCGCTGGCGGCGGGCTATCTCGGCATGGTCGAGAAGATCGAGCCGCGCGCGCCGACCGAACAGAACTGCTACGAGACGGCCCGCGACCTGCCCTACGGCCTGCTCGAGGCGATCGAGGAGTTCAAGGCCTGCGAGCCCCTGCACAAGGTGCTGGGCGAGCGCTTCTCCGAGCTCTACACCGGCGTCAAGGACCACGAGTTCCAGGAGTTCATGCGCGTCATCAGCCCCTGGGAGCGCGAGCACCTGCTGTTGAACGTGTGAGGCGGCCTGTCTCGCTCGATTGTCTTGCAGGTCAGGTCCGGAGTCTGCGCGAAAGATCGTGATCGGCGTCGAGCGGCGTTCGCGCCGTCCAGGGCACGGGTCCCGGACCTGATCCGGGACCTCGCTCAGGTCGCGCAGTGCGGGCGAGCGACCTATCCCGCCAGCGCCTCCGCATACCGCTCCAGCGCCGCCTCGATCCCCTCGGCCGCCTCCCAGACGCCCATCTCGGGGACCACGAAGTCGGCCGAGTCCTTCAGCCGCGCGGCATCGGCCACGGTGACGCCGCCCTCGGCGACCACCGGCGTCTCGATCATCTCGGCCCACCACTCAAACAGGTCGTCTTCCGCGCGCGTGCCCTCACCCAAGGCGCCCACGTCGCCCACCGGCCCCAGCGAGACATAGTCCGCCCCCGCCTCGGCCACGGTCATGGCCTTGTGCCGCGAGGCCCCGGCGAAGGCGCCGACGATCTTCTCGGGCCCCAGGGCGCGGCGCGACTCGCGCACCGGCGTGCGGCTCGCCGCCAGGTGCACCCCGTCGAGGCCCAGCGGCCCGACCAGCCGGTGGTGCTCGGCGATCACCAGCGCCACGTCCTGCGCATGCGCCACCGGCTGGAATGCCTGCGCCGCCGCGCGCCACCCTGCCTCCGGCGCGGCGCCGAGGTCGAGCCGAAGGCACGCGACAAGCCCCGTGGCCAGCGCCCGGTCGGCCAACGCCGCGACGGAGTCCGCATCGGCAAGCGCCGGCGTCACCAGGTAGAGCCTCTGCTCCTGCGGCCGCGCATCCATCGCTCGCGTCACGACCCCTTCGGCCGGATTCTGAAGCCGCCGCCCGCCGGGCTCCCCGCCCCGGTGGGTTTCGCCGCCGGCGACTCCTGGCCCTGCGGCGCACGCCGGGAGCCGCCGGTGGTCAGGCCCGCCTCGCCGAATTGCTTGCCGGTCTGCTGCTGATAGGCGGCGAGATGCTGGTTCAGAAACGTCAGCAGCTGGACGAAGTCCTGCTCGCGCATGACCAGGTCGATCACGTCCTCGGGCGGCGCCGGCCGTGGCTGGCCCGCCTCCGACCGCATGGCCTGATCCTGCAGCGTGAAGCTGACGACACCGCCCTGGATCACGAAATTGGCCATCGAGTTCACGAAAAGTCTGGGCATCCGATCCTCTTGGGCTGGAGCAGCCGCACTGGCCGGCGCCGTGCGGCCTCGGTGAACATCGGGCCGACATTGCGACCATACGAGGTGACGTTGTCGACCTGAGCGACATGGCGCATCAGGGCTGGCGTGGCTGCGGCCTCGACCATGTGCGGGCGCTTCGCCGGGTCGTCGAACTCGAAAATGATGTAGACCATCGGGTCGCCGCGCCGCAGCACCCAGTCGCGCTCGCGATCCTGCCATTCCAACACGCAGTTGAGCGGACGCGGCCAGCTGCGCAGCGGGAACCGCCCCGAGACGACAGTCCCGGGCCAGTCGCGGAACCCCTCCCACAGGAACGGCGGCATCAACTGGATCGCGCACTCCTCCTCGGTGAGCATCATGAGGTTGAGCGAGATCTGAACCGCCGGCACCGCGGGATCTCGCTGCGCTGTCTTCATGATGGGCGAGACGAGGCCGCGGAACCCTGCTTGCGAAAGGCCGCCCTGTTCGGGCACGCGTTGGAACTGCACGGGCGTGACGCCGGGCGGCGAGGGGCGGATCCTCAGGTTGAAGGGGCAGCGAACCTCGACGATCCGGTGCGCGAGATCGTTGGCCGGGCCGTCGAGCGGGAACAAACCCATGCGCGCGGCGATCTCGCCCGCCCCCAGCAGCCTCGGCGGGAAGAACGCCAACGCCGCCTGCGGCGAGCAGTTGCGCCATCCGACGTCGACGGTCACTGGCTCAGGCACGCTCCGCCTCCTTGAGCGGCACGAGCAGCCGCTCGGGCCGGCGCGCCTTGGCCGTCTCCCAGACCTCCTCGACGTTCGGTGTGAGGTGGTGAATTCCCTGCATGCCCTTGCGGTACTCGTCGAGCTCGGGCGTCAGCGCAGCCTCGATCAGGCGCGGCCGCTTGCTCGGATGGTTGAATTCGAACAGGAAATAGCACAGCGGCTCGCCCTGGCGGATGGCGAGCTCCTCGCCTGGGCGGTCCCATTCGAAGGCCCAGGTAAGGTTCTGCGGCCAGATGGTCAGCGGGAACCGCCCCGCGATCATGGCGCCGGGCCAGCGCCGCATTGCCAAGCTGAAGAAGGGCGGCAGCTCAGCCACCATGCAAGGCGTGTCGGTGACCAGGAAGAACGGCAGCGAAATCTGCAGCACCGGCACCTTCGGGTGCCGCCAGCGCTCGGGCGGCTCGAGCGTGATCATCTCGCCGAGCTGCTCGGGCTGAGCCAAGGTCCCGGTCGGCAGCACGTCGAGCGCCGGCTCGCCGTTTTCCTCTCCCAGCCTCAGTCGGACACCGATGGGCGAGGGCATCTCGACAAGCTGCCGCTCGATGCTGTTCACGGCCGGGCAGTTCTGCACCGCGCGCATCGCCATCGGACGGTCACGCTGCGAGAACACCGTGCGCGGCGGTTGGAAGGCAAACCCTCCCGAAGGGTTGGCCAGGCAATAACCGACATCACAATGGACGACATCGCCGTACATCGGTCCCTCCTTTCGCCAACTCACCGTCTAGCAGAGACCTGATTTCGCTGCCACTGTCACCAGGCGCCGCCCTGCCGGCCGGGCTCCCAGCCCGGGGGTGCCAGCTCGAAGCCGTCGAACACGAAGCCCGGGCTGACCGTGCAGCCGACCAGGGTGAAGCCGGCGCCGGCCCCGGGCGCCGCGCTCTGCCACCACCCCGCGGGCACGACGACCTGCGGCCGCTCGCCGGCGCCCAAGTCGGGCCCCAGCACCGCCTCGCGCCGCGCCCGGCCGTCGTCCGACAGCGCCATGACCAGCGGCGCGCCCAGATACCAGTGCCAGATCTCCGCCGCGTCCACCCGGTGCCAGCGCGAGATCTGGCCCGCCTCCAGCAGGTAGTAGATCGCGGTCCCCGAGGCCCTCTGTCCCTCGGGCGCGGCCGCCCTCCAGGTCTCGCGAAACCAGCCGCCCTCGGGATGGGCCGCAAGCTCAAGTGTCTCGATGATCCGCCGCGCGGAGGTCATGCCCCTCTCTCCGGCAAGGGCGGGCACCGCCCGCTTTTTGCAAGAACGCCGGCCCGATCGGACGGTTCCCGGGGTGCGGGCAAGGGGGTGTGGGGCAGGGGCTATTCGCGCCCCTTGTAGATGTCGACCAGGCGGCTCAGCATGGCCAGCGCCTCGTCGCGCGGGCGCTGGAAGGTGTTGCGCCCGATGATCGAGCCGTTGCCGCCGCCGTCGCGGATCGCCCGAGCATCGTCGTAGACCGAGCTCTCGCCCTTCTTGGCCCCGCCCGAGAACACCACGATGCGCCGCCCGTCGAAGGCCGACTGCATGACGTGGCGCACGCGCGCCGCCTGGCTCGAGATGTCCACGCCCTGGGCTTCGTAAACCTTCCTGGCCTCGGCCTGCTCCAGGTGGTCGGAGGGCAGCTTCACCTTGATGATATGGGCGCCCAGCAGCGCCGCGATCTGCGCCGCGTAGGCGGCCACGTCCATCGCCGTCTCGCCCTCCTTGGACAGCGCCTCGCCGCGCGGGTAGGACCAGATCACCGTGGCGAGCCCGACCGAGGCCGCCTCGGCGCGCATCTCGGCGATCTCCTCGAACATGCCCAGGGCCGCGGCCGAGCCGGGATAGATGGTGAACCCGATCGCGGCGCAGCCAAGCCGCAGCGCGTCGGCGACCGAGGCGGTCATCGCCTGGTCCTTGGGCGCGTCACTGGGCATCAGCGAGTTGGCCGAGTTGGCCTTCAGGATCGTCGGGATCTGCCCCGCGAAGCTGTCGGCGCCGGCCTCCAGCATCCCCAAGGGCGCGGCATAGGCGCTCAGCCCCGCCTCGATCGCCAGCGCGTAGTGATAGTGCGGGTCGTAGGCTGGCGGGTTCGGCGCGAACGAGCGCGCCGGCCCGTGCTCGAAGCCCTGGTCGACCGGCAGGATGACCATCTTGCCGGTCCCGCCCAGCTTGCCGTGCATCAGCACATGGCACAGCTTGGCCTTCACGCCGGGCGTCTCGCCCTCGTAGTTCGACAGGATCTTCTGGACCGCGCGGGTGGCTTTCATGCTGGCAACTCCCGTATGTCAGCGCAGGCTCGACAGGCGAATAGAGGACAGCGCGCCGCCTGGTCAAGCCTGACCGGCCGGGCAGCCGGGGCCCGGGCGGGCCGATTCCGTGCCGCTGCACCACATCTCTTGTGGCAAAAATGCGCCACGGCGCCCAATTCTGATGTCGGGCCGCCACTGCGGCGCTGCGGATGCTTCCGGGCGGCCGAGGACATCGGTAAAAGGAGCGTTAATCAACTTGTGGGAGAGTGGAGAGGGTAGGCATTATGAAGACATCACGCTTTGTCGCAATGACGGCTGCGGCTATCCTCGTGGCGTCGGCCGCCCAGGCCGACCCTTCCGAGTTCGCTGGCTTCTATGCCGGTGCCCATGTCGGCTACACCTCTGCCAAGGCGGATGTGGCCGGCGGCAACATGGAAGACGACGCCCTCATGGGCGGCTTCCAGGCCGGCTACAACTGGCACAGCGGCAACATCATCTGGGGGCTCGAGACCGATATCTCGCTGACCGGCGCGCATCCTCAGGGGACATGCCCGTTCAATTCCGGTGCGCATTGCAGCGTCGACCCGGTGATGTTCTCCACGCTGCGCGCGCGGGCGGGCTATGCCACGGGCAACTGGCTGTTCTACCTGACCGGCGGCGCGGCCGCGGGGCGCTTCGACGTCGAGAGCAACAGCCTGGCCGGCCAGACCCACGACCACGAGGGCGCGTTGGGCTGGACCGGCGGGGTCGGGGTCGAGTACCTGCTCGGCGGCGGGATGCCGGGGCCGCGCAATGTCGGCCTGAAGCTCGAGTACCGCTACATCGACCTGTCGAACGACCTGATCAGCCAGGCCGATTTCGATTCCGGGCCGAACAATGCCAGCAAGCACAATATCGACTTCACATCCCACACCGTCATGGTTGGGCTGAACTGGCACTTCTGACGACGCGGGCCTTCGGGGGGTGCGCGAAGGGCGGCCGATCCGGCCGCCCTTTTCAGTTCCGCCCGGCCGGCGCCCGCGGCCCGCGCGGCGGCGTCAGGAGGCCGTCTTCGGCGCCGCGAGCTCGGCCTGACGGTGCGCTGCGTCCCCGTCGCCATCCGGGGCGAGCCTTTTGCTGCACGCTCCCTGGGGCCAGATCCTGAGCAGTTGGTCGTAGTCCACCCTGGCGAAGCCGATCCAGTCGTAATAGGCCATGTTGCCCTCGAACCACTTCTCCAGCGGTGCGGGCAGCTTGTGCGCGAACCACGCGGTTGCCTCCGGCGCGGGGATCAGCCCCATGTAGCTCGCCGCGTGGGGTGAGAACACTGCGTTCTTGGTGTAACAGGCGCCGGGCAGCGAAAAGGCGAGGAAGGCATCCGCCGAAATCACCTGGCCGTCGATCACGACCTGCTTATGCTTGGCCGCGATTTCCCTGTATTCCTCGAGCTTTTGGTTGGCAAACCCGCCGCCGCCGAAGGTGATCCGCACCTCATGCGCCGTCTCGGTGTAGATCGTCGGGGTGCAGCCACCGGCAAGCAACGCAAGCGCGAGCAGAGTCATCCGTATCATCTCGGTCATCCTTGTCGATGAGCCTCACGTTGCGTGAGGAGACGATAGCGAATGTCGCAAGCATGGATTGAAGTGCGTTTAATCGAATACTTCAAATTTTATGCAAATTATTAGGTGTGACACGGGGTGCTGGCGATCTTGCTTGCAATAGTTGTGCCAAAGAATTTACGCGCGGGTCAGGGATGATTCAGCGAAGGATTTTGGGAGAAATCCGCGAGGACTCGAGTCCATTAGAAAGACAGATAATCCATTATTGAATTCTATACGAATTGCACCGCAGGGCGATCGCCGCCCTTGCTTCGAAAGTGGGACGGCCGCAGCCCGGCTCAGCGGTGCTCCAGCGCCGCCACGCCGGGCAGGGTCTTGCCCTCGAGCCATTCCAGGAAGGCGCCGCCCGCGGTCGAGACGAAGCTGAAGTCCCCGGCCACCCCGGCCGCGTTCAGCGCCGCAACGGTGTCGCCGCCCCCGGCCACCGTGACCAGCCTGCCGGCCCGGGTCAGCTCGGCGGCGGTGCGCGCCGCGGCCAGCGTGGCGCGGTCGAAGGGCGGCGTCTCGAAGGCGCCCAGCGGCCCGTTCCACAGCACCGTGCGCGCGGCGCGAAAGCGCGCCTCGACATCGGCCAGCGAGTCGGGCCCGATGTCCAGGATCATCTCCTCGGGCGGGCAGGCGTGGGCCGCGACCACCTGGCTGGCCACGCCCTCGGCCAGCGCGTGCGCCACCACCACGTCGCGGGGCAGCACCAGCTCGCAGCCCGCCGCCTCGCCCCGGGCCATGACCTCGCGCGCCGTGCCCGAGAGGTCGGGCTCGGCCAGCGAGCGGCCGATCTCGGCGCCCTGCGCCGCCAGGAAGGTGTTGGCCATGCCGCCGCCGTTGATCAGCTGGTCGCACTTGGCGGTGAGGTTGCTCAGAAGCTCGATCTTGGTCGAGACCTTGGCGCCACCCACCACCGCGACCAGCGGCCGCTCGGGCCGCTCCAGCGCGCGCTCCAGCGCGTGGATCTCGGCCTCCATCAGCCGCCCCGACGCCGCCGGCAGCCGGTGCGCCAGCCCCTCGGTCGAGGCATGGGCCCGGTGCGCCGCCGAGAAGGCGTCGTTGACATAGGCCTCGCCCAGCCGCGCCAGCGCGTCGGCGAAGCCGGGGTCGTTGGCCTCCTCGCCGGCATGGAAGCGGGTGTTCTCGAGCAGCAGCACCTCGCCCGCGGGCAGGTCCCGCGCCGCCTGCTCGGCCGCCTCGCCGATGCAGTCCTGGGCAAAGCGCACCGGCACGCCCAGCGCCGCCTCCAGCGCCGGCACCACCACCTTGAGCGACATCCCGGCCTCGCGCTTGCCCTTGGGCCGGCCGAAATGCGCCAGCAGGATCGGCCGCCCGCCCTTGTCCATGATCTCGCGGAGGGTCGGCAGGCTGGCGCGGATGCGTGTGTCGTCGGTGACACGCCCGTCCTTGACCGGCACGTTGAGGTCGACGCGCACCAGCACGCGCTTGCCCCTCAGCTCGAGATCGTCGAGGGTCCTGTGGCTCATCGCTGCTATCCCTTTCCCTCGGCGCCTGCCGTTGCCGCCTCCGGCGCCTCGATCTCGATGGTGGCGTGGCCGATGCCGTGATACTCGGCCAGCCGCTCGCGCAGCGCGCACCGCGCCGCCTCGGCATCCCCGCCTGGTGCCAGCCGCACCTGCAGCGTGATCATCGGTCGCTTCTCGCTGATCGACCAGACATGCACATGGTGCACCTCGGCCACGCCGGGCAGCTCGGCCAGGTCGGCCTCGATCTCGCGCGCGTCCTGGCCGGGCGGCGCCGCCTCCAGCAGGATGTGGCCCGAATCGCGCACCACCCGCCAGGCGGCCACCGCGATCAGCACCACCATCAGCACCGAGGCCAGCGGGTCCGCCGCCACCCAGCCGGTCCACATGATGATCAGCGCCGCGGCGATCGCGCCGATCGAGCCCAGAAGGTCGCCCAGCACGTGCAGCGCCGCGCTGCGCATGTTCAGGCTGTCACGGTCGCCGCCATGCAGCACCGCGAAGCAGGCGATGTTTACCACCAGCCCCAGCGCCGCCACCGCCAGCATCGCATCGGCCTCGACATGGATGGGCGAGAGGAAGCGGCTGGCCGCCTCGAACACGATCCACAGCGAGATGGCGAACAGCGCCAGGCCGTTGACGAAGGCCGCCAGCACCGAGAAGCGGTCGAAGCCGTAGGTGCGCTTCCAGTCCGCCGGCCGCAGCGCCAGGTGCGCCGCACCCCAGGCCAGCCCCAGCGAGGCGAAGTCGGTCAGCATGTGCCCGGCATCGGCCAAAAGCGCCAGCGAGCCCGAGATCAGCCCGCCCGCCACCTCGACCACCATGAAGCCGCCGGTGAGCAGCGCCGCGATCGCCAGCCGCCGTTCGCTGCCCGGCCCGTGGGCGTGGGCATGGCCGTGCCCGTGCCCGTGCCCATGATCGTGATGTGCGTGCCCTGCGGCCATGTCCTCCCCGCTGCGCGCCGCTCAGCCCAGCGCGCTCAGCCCAGCGCGCCCATGGCCACGGCGACGTCGGCCATGCGGTTGGAAAAGCCCCACTCGTTGTCGTACCACGACATCACGCGGCAGAACGTGCCGTCCATCACCTTGGTCTGGTCCAGGTGAAAGACTGAGGAGTGGCTGTCGTGGTTGAAGTCCATGGAAACAAGGGGTTCGTCTGTGAAGCCGAGAATTCCCTTCAACTCCTGGCCGGCCGCTTCGCGCACCGCTTCGTTGATCTCCTCGACCGAGGTCTTGCGCTTGGCGACGAACTTGAAGTCGACCACCGAGACGTTCGGGGTCGGCACCCGGATCGCCACGCCGTCCAGCCGGCCGTTGAGCTTGGGCAGCACCAGGCCGACGGCCCGCGCCGCGCCGGTCGAGGTCGGGATCATCGACATTGCCGCCGCGCGCGCCCGGTAGAGGTCCTTGTGCAGCGTGTCCAGCGTCGGCTGGTCGCCGGTGTAGCTGTGGATCGTGGTCATGAAGCCCTTGTCGATGCCGATCGCCTTGTTCATCACATAGGCCACCGGCGCCAGGCAGTTGGTGGTGCACGACGCGTTCGAGACCACCTTGTCGCCGGCGCCCAGCTCGCGGTGGTTCACGCCGTAGACCACGGTCTTGTCGGCGCCTGACGCCGGCGCCGAGATCAGCACCCGCTTCGAGCCGTTCTCGAGGTGCACCGCGGCCTTCTCCTTCGAGGTGAAGATGCCGGTGCATTCCAGCGCCACGTCCACGTCGGCCCAGGGCAGCTCGGCGGGGTTGCGGATGGCGGTGACCTCGATCGGGCCGCGGCCGGCGTCGATGGTCGAGCCCTTCACCGTCACCTCGTGCGGGAAGCGGCCGTGGACGCTGTCGTAGCGCAGCAGGTGCGCGTTGGTCTCGACCGGGCCGAGGTCGTTCAGCGCCACGACCTCGATATCGGTCCGGCCGGATTCGACGATCGCCCGCAGCACGTTCCGCCCGATGCGGCCGAACCCGTTGATGGCTACTTTAACGGTCATGGACTTGTCCTCCGAAATGCGGTGACTGTTATCGCTAACAAGAGCATATCGCCACCAAGGTCAACATCATTCCGCATCGTAGCCCCCCTAGCGCCAGACGGCGATGCGATCCATCATCGCGAGCACCTTGCGCCCGATGAAGACGCTCGCGCCCCAGCCGAAATAGACATCGAGCGTGATCGCCAGTACGATCAGGACGCCGAGGATCAGGGCGAGGCGGTTCGTCACGGTCGGACTCGCGAGGCTCCTTTGGCCGAGGGCATAGCCCTTGCCCGAAAGGGGGGCAAGGGCCGTGGCGTTTTCAGAGCAGCGCGCGGACCTTCGCGGCGACGTTTTCGGCGGTGATCCCGAAGTGCACGTAGAGCTCTTCGGCGGGGGCCGAGGCCCCGAAGCTCTCCATCCCCACGAATGCCGCCTTGGCCTCGCGTCCGCGCTCGCCGCAAAGCCAGCGGTCCCAGCCCATCGGGCTTGCCGCCTCGATCCCGACGCGGACTGGCCCGGCCGGAAGCACCTTGCGGCGATAGCTTTCTGGCTGCGCCGAGAACAGCTCCCAGCAAGGCATCGAGACGACGCGGGTGCCGATCCCCTCGCCCTCGAGCGCCTCGCGCGCCTTGAGCGCGATCTCGATCTCGGAGCCGGTCGCGAGCAGGATTGCCTGCCGCTTGCCCGTCGCCTCGGCCAGAACATAGGCGCCCTGGGAGGTCAGGTTCTTGTTGGTGTGCGCGGTGCGCAC
>NZ_JBZSYN010000061.1:0-6110 GCF_058622915.1 Thermohalobaculum sp.
ATCGCCGCCGCGGCGCGGCACGCCACCGTGGTCCGGGCGGGGAACATGTCGCTCGGGGTCAACCTGCTCACCGTGCTGACGCGCAAGGTGGCCGAGGCGCTGGACGCCGACTTCGACATCGAGATCGTCGAGATGCACCACCGCATGAAGGTGGACGCGCCGTCGGGCACGGCCCTGATGCTGGGCGAGGCCGCCGCCGAGGGCCGTGGCGTGACCCTGGCCGAGGCCGCCGACCGCGCCCGCGACGGCCACACCGGCCCGCGGCGGCGCGGCGACATCGGCCTCGCCGCGCTCAGGGGCGGCGACGTGGTGGGCGAGCACGAGGTGATCTTCGCCGGCATGGGCGAGCGCGTCGCGCTGCGCCATATTGCCACCGACCGCATGATCTTCGCCCGGGGCGCGGTGCGCGCGGCGCTGTGGGGGCAGAGCCGCAGGCCCGGCGAGTACACGATGATCGACGTGCTCGGCCTCGGCTGAGGGCGGGGGCGATGGACGGCACCCGGCCCACTTTGCACCTCGTCAAGCTGTGCGTCGGCACCGACACAATCGACGAGCTGCGCGCCTGGCAGTCCCGGCGCAGTGCCGAGCGCCTCGCCAAGGGGCAGGACCCGCGGCCGCGCCACATCACCCGAATGTGGCCGCGCCGGGCCGACGAGCTGCTCGCGGGCGGCTCGCTCTACTGGGTGATCCGCGGCGCGATCCAGGTGCGCCAGCGCATTCTCGACCTCGAGGAAATCACCGGGCAGGACGGCATCCGCCGCTGCGCCATCGTGCTGGAGCCGACGCTGGTCCCCACAGCGCTGCGTCCGCGCCGCCCATTCCAAGGCTGGCGCTACCTGGCCGCGGCGGACGCGCCGCCCGATATCGGCGCCGCTCCGGGCGAGGATGCCGACCTGCCGCCGGGATTGCGCGAGGCGCTGTCGCGCTTCGGCGTGCTGCCGTGAGCCTTGTCCGCGTGGCTTGACGCGCCTCAGTCGCCGGCGCCGCCGGGATCGGCGCCCCGGCTTCCGCAGTCGCCCTTCGGACCAGGCGTGCCTTTTTTCGTGCGCCGCCGCCTCTGGCGCTCCATTTCCGCATTCAGCTCGCCGCCCATCAGCACGGCGAAAGCCGAGAGCCAGAACCACATCAGCAGCACGACGACGGCGCCGATCGATCCGTAGGTCTCGTTGTAGCTGCCGAAATTCCGCACATAGATCGAGAACAGGATCGAGACGATCACCCACAGCGCGGTGGCGGCGACGGCGCCCCAGCTGACCCATCGCCAGCCGGGCCAGGGACGGCTCGGAGCGACCTGGTAGAGAACCGCCAGCCCGACAACGGCGACCAGCGCGAGCAGCGGCCATCTGGTGTAGGTCAGCAGCCCCGTCACGGCCGAACTGATGCCCAGGCCCCCGACCAGGACGGGCAGAACGATGATCAGCCCCAGCGCCCCCAGCATCGTCAGGATCAGCGCCAGCGTCAGCCCGAAGGCCAGAAGGTTGAGCTTGATGATCCCGCGCTTTTCCCTCTCGTCATAGATGATGTTGAGGCCCTCGATCAGCGACTTCACGCCCTTCGTGGCGCTGTAGATCGTGAGCACCAGCCCGCCGAGCCCGGTCAGGTTGAGCCCCGCCCCGCCGCCCGACACGACGCTGCGTGCCTGCGCCTGGATGATCGACGCGGCCTGGCTCGGCAGGGCGGCACTGACCTGCGCGATCTGCTGCTCGATCTGCTGCGGATGGAACATCAGGCCCCAGGCCGAGACCAGCGCCGCGATCGCGGGGAAAAGCGCGAGCAACCCGTAGAAGGCCACGCCGGCGGCGACCAGCGAAACGTGATCGCGCCCGATCTCGCTCTTAATGCGCAGCGCAATGTCGCGCCAGCCCGCCCAGGAAATGTCGCGCGGGCGCACGCCGCTGCCACCTTGGTCCCGTCCGTCGCTCACTGCGCCAAAGGCCTTTCGCTCCACAGGCCCGCCCGGCGCAGGGGCCCGGCGCAAGCCTGCTGGAAGTTTTGTTGCCCCTGTAACGGTTCCCCGGTGCTGGGGTTCCGGACCGAATGGCGGCGCTCTCGCGTCGGCGGCCTCGCGCCGGCCTCAGCCATCGTAGCCGCCCATCCCGCAAATGACATGCCATTCCGCGTCGCTGACCGGCACCACCGACAGGCGCGACTGACGGATCAGCGCGAAGCCTTCCAGGCGCGGCTCGGCCTTGATCGCGGCCAGCGTCACCGGCCGGGGCATCGGCGCGACGGCCGTCACATCGACGCATTCCCAGCGCGGATCATCGGTGGTGGAATCGGGATGCGCCTCGGCCGAGACCTCGACGATGCCCACGATCGCCCGCTCCTCGCCCGAATGATAGAAGAAGCCGCGATCTCCGGTCTTCATCGCCTTCATGTTGTTGCGCGCCTGGTAGTTGCGCACGCCGTCCCATTCCTCGCCGGCGGCACCCTTCTTCACCTGGTCGTCCCAGCTCCAGGTGTGCGGCTCCGACTTGAACAGCCAACAGGCCATTGTTCCCTCCCTGACTCATCTCCCGTTTCAGCCTTCCAGCTCGGCCAATGCGGTCGCAACCAGCGCGTCCAGACCGCCGCCGGCAGCCAGCCGGCGCCATCGGATCGGGCCGAGTTCGTAGCCGGTCTGCTTCTCGACGACGCTCTCGGTCGCGTCGGACGCCCCCTGCGGGCGAGCCCTGACGCGGGCCTTCATCTCGTCGACCGGCGCCTCGAGCCACAGGCCCAGGAACGGCACATCCAGCGCGGCGGCCAGCGCGCCGGCCTGCTCGCGCTCGCCCGCGCGCAGATGGGCGGCATCGAGGATCACCGCAGCGCCACCTTCGAGCGCCATGCGAGCGCGGGCCAGCATGGCCTCGTAGACCTTGACCGACACCTCCGGCGCGTAGGCAGCGGCAGGCAGCCTGTGAGTCACGTCGACCCCGCGCAGGCCCTTGCGGATGGCGTCGGAGCGCAGCACCACGGCGCCGAGGCGCAGCGCCAGCGCCCGGGCGACCGTGGTCTTGCCCGAGCCGGACAGGCCGCCGACGGCAATCAGCCGAGGCCTGCGATCCTGGGAAAGATAGCGCAGCGCCAGCTCGAGATAGGCAGGTGGCTCGGCCAGGTCGGCCGCATCGGCGTCGCGCCCCCTCAGCGCCAGCGCGCCGACTTTCGCCCGGATGCCGGCGCGGCAGGCCTTGAGGAAGGGGAGAAGGGCGAGTCCGCCATAGGCGGTCCCGACCTCGGCCCGCGGCTCGGCGGCCATGCCCTCGGCCCAGGCGTTGAAGACCTCCACGGCCAGCTCGCCGTGGCCGCGGTGATCGAGATCCATGAGCAGGAAGGCGAGATCGTAGAGCGGGTCGATGTCGGTGAACGCGTCGTTGAACTCGATGCAGTCGAAGGGGGCCGGCCGATCGCGCCACATCACGATGTTGCGCAGATGCAGGTCGCCATGACAGCGGCGGGCACCGCGGCTCTCGGCGAGCGTCGCGTGGCGCTCGGCCAGGGCACGCAGCTTCTCCGAGAACGTGTCGACCGCGTCCGCGCCGAGGAGATCGGCGAGCGCGGCGATCTCCTCGGTCTCGCGCCGGGCGAAGGCGGGGAGGTGCCCGGTGCCATCTCGCCGGGGCGCGCCCTTGTGCATCTGTGCGATCACCCGACCGGTCAGGCGGATCAGCGGCGCGGTCAGGCGCCCCCCGGCGACCATGCGGTCGAACAGATCCTCTTGGCGAAACCGTTGCATGACCACCAGCGGCTCGGCCTCGTCGGGCAGGCTCTCGTCGCCGGGCGGACGCAGCCGCCAGCCATCGCCGGCAGAAAGAATTCCGCCCAGACCGATGTAGAGGCCCGGGGCGCTGACGCGATTCCAGGCAATCTCGCGCGCCGCGCACAGCCGGCGACGCTGCCGCGTACCATAGTCCAGCCAGCCGTAGTTCACCGGCCGGCGCAGCTTCCATACGCGCTCGCCGGCCAGCACCACGGCCGCGGTGTGCGTGTCGATGCGCTCGGTTTCGCAGCGATGGGTGGCCGGGTCGGCCAGGAAGGCCGCCATCGCCTCGAAATCGGTCGCCGGATCGTTCATCCGACGACCTTCTTCCACGGGCGGATCTCGACGCGCTGGAACAGGCCGGCCTTGCCGTAGGGGTCGGCGGCGGCCCAGGCCTCGGCCTCGGACCTGTCGCGGCCCTCATAGATCACCAGCGAGCCGCACATCCCGCCCTCGTCGTCGAGAAACGGCCCGGCCGAGACGATGGCGCGGCCGGCATTGCGCAGATGCGCCAGGTGCGCGTCGCGGTTGGCCTTGCGGATCTCCAGCGCGCCCGGCTTGTCGAGACAGATAATGGCATAGAGCATCAACCGGCCCTCCATGTTGAATTTCATTCGCGGCGAAGCGGACGGTTGAACAGCCTGTCCACGGCCCCGGCCACGGTGAGTGAGCCGGTGACCAGATCGGCCACTGCCGCGGAGATCGGCGTCTCCAGGCCCAGGCGCCGGGCCAGCCCGGCCACCGGCTCGGCGCTGGCTGCGCCCTCATAGGTGCGCCCGTCCGCCAGCCGCCTTGCCGGCGGGGTGCCGCGGCCCAGCGCCAGCCCGAACGCATAATTGCGCGAGGTTTCCGAGCCGGCGGTCAAGACCAGGTCGCCCAGGCCGGACAGCCCGGCCAGCGTTTCCGCCCGGGCGCCCAGGGCCTTGCCCAGACGGGTCATCTCGGCAAAACCGCGGGTCATCAAGGCGGCCCGCGCACTCTGCCCCAGACCGGCGCCGACCGCCGCTCCGCAAGCGATGGCGATGACGTTCTTCACCGCGCCGCCGACCTGCGCCCCGACCACGTCGACAGTCAGGTAGGGCCGCAGCGAGGGCGTCGCGAGGCGGCGCTGCAGCGCCTCGCCCAGGTCTGGCCCAGTCACCGCCAAGGTGACCGCCGTCGGCAGGCCCGAGACGAGATCGGCGGCGAAGCTCGGACCGGTCAGCACGGCGAGGGGGTGGCCGGGCGCGACCTCGCCTGCAACCTGGGACTGCAGTTTCAGCGTGCCGCGCTCGAATCCCTTTGCGGTCAGCACCAGCGGCACTGCTGCGGGGAGCACGCGAGCGAGCGCCGCCAGGACCTCGCGCGTCGCCTGTGCCGGCACGGCAGCAATCACCAGACCGGCGTCCTCCAGAACGGCCTCGCCGGCACCGCGCCGCCAGAAGCGCACCTCGGCCCCGGTGTCGGACAGGGTGCGGCCGAGCGCCGTGCCCCAGGCCCCCTGGCCAAGGATCGCGACCGGGCCGCTCATGCCTTCGCTCCCTTGCGCCCGGCGCCGATGAGCGGTGCCGAGACCTCGTCGAGCGGCCAGCGCGGCCTGGCGATCGCCGGCGCATCGGCCATGCCCGCCGCACGCCGCTCGATGCCCGCCCAGGCGATCATCGCCGCGTTGTCGGTGCACAGCGGCAGCGGCGGCGCGATCATGCGGAAGCCCTCGGCTTTCGCGGTTTCGCGCAGGCCCTCCCGCAGGCTGCGGTTGGCAGCGACCCCGCCGGCGACCGCGATGACACGATCGGCCAGACCGGGATTGCCCGACACGAACAGCGCCATGGCGCGGCGCGCCTTCTCGGCCAGCGCCTCGCGCACGGCAAGCTGGAAGCTCGCGCAGATGTCGGCCACGTCGCGCCGGTAGAGCCCGCCCTGCTCGGCCACCAGCGCATCGCGGGCGCGCAGCGCCGCGGTCTTCAGGCCGGAGAAGCTCATCTGGCAGCCGGGCCGGTCGAGAAGCGGCCGCGGGAAGGCGAAGCGTTGCGCATCGCCCGCCTCCGCCCGCGCCTCGACCAGCGGGCCGCCCGGAAAGCCGAGACCCAGCATCTTGGCCACCTTGTCGAAGGCCTCGCCGGGAGCGTCGTCGATGGTGCCGCCGAGGCGACGGTATCGGCCCAGCGCCTCGACTGCGATCAACTGGCAGTGCCCGCCCGAGGCAAGCAGCAGAAGGTAGGGGTAGTCCACCCCCTCGGTCAGCCGCGGTGTCAGGGCGTGGCCCTCCAGATGGTTCACCGCAATCAGCGGCAGGCCCGCCCCGGCGGCGATGCCTCGGGCGGTCATCACGCCCGCCAGAACGCCGCCGATCAGGCCGGGGCCGGCGGTCACCGCCACCCCGTCGAGGTCG